>CAYUVM010000078.1:0-11667 GCA_964447935.1 uncultured Cytophagia bacterium
CGAAAATTCTATGCGGACCCGGCGCGCGGCAACGACGATCAAATCATCGCGTTCGGGTTCGGCGATGGTATCACCGGCGACCGCGAGGGTCTCGCGATTTATAAATGCCCAAATGGCCTGGGGTATTTGCTCGCGTCCAATCAAAGCGGCACGGATGTCAAAGTTTATCGGCGCGAAGGCGATGCTGGCAATCCGCACCAGCACACATTGTTGACGACGATCAAAACTAATGGCTCCAGTTCCACCGACGGCCTCGACGTCACCAACCGGCCGGCGGCTGGGTCATTTTCCAAAGGTTTTTTGGTCACGCATCATGCACCGGGCAAACAGTTCAAACTATATTCCTGGGAAGAAATCGCCCAGAATTATTTAAGCATTTGCACTGGCACGACGACCGATATCTCCGGTAACGCCACTTCACAACCAATTGAATTTCGGCTTGAACAAAATTTTCCGAATCCATTTGTGCGTGCCGCGCAAGCCAATTCAGTGGAGCATCCGGAAACCGTCATTCCATTTTACCTCGCAAATACAGCTTCGATTAAGCTGACAATCATTAATTTAATGGGGCAAACCGTGCGCACCTTATCCGAGGGGCCACTGGCCGCCGGCCCTCATCGTGTACAGTGGGATGGCCGCAACGACGCAGGAGAACTTATCGCCGCCGGCACGTATTTATTCCGGTTGGAAAATGGCGCACGCGTGCAAATCAAAAAATTGCTCATGGTCAGATAGGCGTGGCCGCTTAAATTTTCGCCGGCAAAAACAGAATTCCCGCTGGAAAACCTGTCTCGTGGGGTTTCTGTTTGCAGCAATTCCATTCCAGATGACTTCCATTTTGGGGCTTGACTTTTAAAAAAATATCTATGATATTGAAAGCAAGATAAGCAACAGCATTTGGGATTGATAACGAAAATTTTATTGACCTCTTTTCCCGCGGGGAGCTATGCTCTCAAAAGTGTTGAGCGCCGCAGTTCTGGGCATTGATGCGTATATTGTCACGGTCGAAACGCATTTGGAAGGCCAACTGCCGGCGATTGCGACGGTCGGCTTGCCGGACGGCGCGGTGCGCGAATCACGCGAGCGCATCAACGCGGCGGTGAAAAATTCCAAATTCGAATTTCCGCAAAAACGCATCACCATCAATCTCGCCCCCGCGGATGTTAAAAAAGAAGGTTCCGGTTTCGACTTGCCAATGGCGATTGGCATTCTCGCGGCGGCGGGAACGGTCAAGCCGGATCTACTCGATCAATATATCATTCTCGGGGAGTTGTCACTGGACGGCTCGCTGCAACCGATTCGCGGCGCGCTGCCGATTGCGCTTTCGGCGCGCGAGCAAAAAAAACGCGGCATCATCTTGCCGCGCGAAAATGCCAAAGAAGCCGCGATGGCCGACGGCCTCGATGTTCGTGGCGCCGACACGCTGCGCGAGACTGTCGAATTTTTAAACAGCAGCACCGAGTTGCCAAGCTTCGCGCTCGATATGCGCGAAGTATTTTCCGTCGCGCGGCATTATCATATTGATCTCAGCGATGTGCGCGGGCAAGAACATGTGAAACGCGCGATGGAAGTTGCCGCGGCGGGCGGGCATAATCTGATCATGATCGGGCCGCCGGGTTCCGGAAAAACCATGCTGGCGAAACGCTTTCCGACGATTCTGCCCGATCTCACGCTCGATGAAGCGCTGGAGACCACGAAGATTCATTCCGTTGCCGGCGTGTTGCCGCGCGATACGGCGCTGGTGGCGACCCGGCCGTTTCGCGCCCCACATCACACCGCGAGTTATGCGGGGTTGATTGGCGGCGGCCAAATTCCGCGGCCCGGTGAAGTGAGTCTTGCCCACAACGGCGTACTTTTTCTCGACGAAGTGCCGGAGTTTGAAAAGAGCGTGCTGGAAGTGTTGCGCCAGCCGATGGAAGACGGCCAAGTAACCATCTCGCGAGCGCTGTTATCGCTCACCTATCCGGCGGAATTTATGATGGTGGCGGCGATGAACCCGTGTCCGTGCGGTTACGCCACGGATCCGGCAAACAAATGCTCATGCACACCGCTGCAAGTGCAAAAATATTTGGCCAAAATTTCCGGACCTTTGCTGGATCGCATCGACATTCACATCGAGGTGCCGGCGGTTAAATATAAAGAACTGGCCGGTGAGGAGACCGGCGAAACTTCGGCGCAAATCCGCCAGCGCGTGGAACAGGCGCGGCAGGCGCAACTGGCGCGTTTTCGCAGCCGCAAAAAATTATTTTGTAACGCGCGGATGGAATCCAAAGACATTCGCGAATTTTGCCGCATCGACAGCCACGGCGAAGAGCTGTTGCGAATGGCAATCACCAAACTCGGCCTCTCGGCGCGCGCGTACGATCGCATTTTAAAAGTGGCGCGCACCATTGCCGATTTGGCCGGCAGCAGCGAAATTAAAGCGGAGTTTATCAGCGAAGCGATTCAATATCGCGCCTTGGACCGCAGTTTAGGCGCGTTGGCAGGATAACCTCGGGAAAACAGGACTGGCAACATGCCCGACAACTTTTCGGAACACTTACATTATTACATACTGCTCGCGCTCTTCGGACTGTTGTTCGTTTTGCAAATTTGGGCGATGCTAAAAATCAAACAAATGCTGCAACGCGTGCTGGATATTTACCGGCGCATACAGCAGATGGCGGCGCTGCAAAAATTCAGCGACACGCAACCTTCGCTCAAAATCAACGTAAATTATAAACGCATTTGCGAGTATTGCCGGCACCGCGAAACGTTTTTGGCGGCCTCCGGCAAAAACGTTTTTGTATACCAATGCGGAATAAACAAACAAAAAATAAAATTAGATGACTCTTGCGCGCGCTTTGAGTTTGACCCGCACCGTGCGCAGATTTAAAGCTGGTAACTCGTTGCTCGGCGCTGAAATACAGCTACCAGCAACCAGAAACGAGAAAATATATGCCAACCTATTCAACGCTTTCCGTCCGGCAAGCCGATGACACAGCGATAGTCGAAGTGTTAGCGCGCCGCATTTATTTAAAAGTCGTGGAAGAATTTCGCGAAGAAATGAACGATATTTTGCGCCAAACCGCCGGTGCCTTGTTGCTCGATTTGGGGAAGGTGAGTGTGATGAACAGCGCGGGCTTGGGCGTGATTATCGCCGCGCAGGATTATATGCAAAAACAGCAGCGCCCCTTCCTCGTTGCCAATTTGCAGCCGTTGATGCAGGAAATTTTCAATCGCATGCAACTCGGCACGCTGATTACCGCCACCGCTTCGGTGAATGACGGCTTGCAAAAATTGCAGGAATCCACCACCCCGCTTGCCATCGCGTAATCAATATTTTTCCAACTCGCCACGCGATGGCGTTTTTCTTAGTTTCCGCTTCAACCGCGCCTCCAACCGGCTATTGTTTTAAATCCGGGAAAACTCGAGTCCCGAAAACCGGCATCTTCCAACCACAACCACCGCATTCGAAAATAAAAACCCTGCTTCCGCGATGGGCCTTCAAAGGGCCGTGGTTGCACACGGTGGGCACCGCCTATGCGTTTTTTACGTCCACTGAATCCTGCCAAAGACAGAACAATCCCGCCGTAACGGGATGAGGCCTGTAATACACGCGCAGAGCTAAGTTCCCATTTTGAAGGTGTTGGCTCTTTGATTTTTCCCATCGACCCTGAAGCAGGGAATTTTTTCATCAAAAATTTTTTAGTTTTGATCAATGCCGCAATCAAAGCCAATCACAATTTATAATATTCTCGCAAAAAGTCAAGGATAAATTTTTCAGAAGCCGCAATTTTTTTGCAAATTTTTCCGAAGCGGAAAGCATTTGCTTTTGCCGCCACGATTATGTACATTGAAAAACGGAAACATGACCTATCACCAATGTAGATGTTTTCGTCTATGCGATCTCTCCTCACTTTTTGGTGTTGCCTCATGCTGGCGTTTCTCGCGGCCACTCTGCTGGCCGATGAAAAAAGCGTTCGCCGGCGCCCGCGCGAGCTTGGGCTGGAAATCGGCATTTTAAAACCGGGAAGTAACAACAGCATTACTGATGTCAGCGGCGTTTTAGTGGGACATGCAACCGTGCAGCGCGGCGATTCCGTGCGCACCGGCGTTACCGCCATTTTACCGCACTCCGGCAATCTCTTCCAAGAAAAAATTCCTGCCGCGGTTTTTGTCGGCAATGGGTTCGGCAAGCTCATGGGCGTCACCCAAATTGAAGAGTTGGGCAATCTCGAATCTCCCATTCTACTCACCAATACATTGAATACTCCTCGCGTCGCCGATGCGTTAATTGCTTATATGCTCGGCTTGCCCGGCAATGAAAATATGCGCTCCGTCAATGTCGTGGTTGGCGAGACCAATGATGGTTTTCTCAATGACATTCGTGGCCGGCATGTTGGCCGCGACGAGGTTTTCGCCGCGCTGCAGGAGGCGAAGCCCGGCCCGGTTGCAGAAGGTTGCGTCGGCGCCGGAACCGGCACGGTTTGCTTCGGCTGGAAAGGCGGCATCGGCACCAGCTCGCGCGCGTTGCCAAATTCGGCGGGAGGTTACACCGTCGGCGTACTGGTGCAAACCAATTTCGGCGGCGTGCTTACCATCAACGGCGCACCGGTGGGCCGCGAACTTGGACAGTTTGCGCTGCAAGAGGCTCTTCCCTATTCCAGAAGCGACGGCTCGTGCATGATCATCGTCGCGACCGACGCGCCACTCGACGCGCGCAACCTCAAACGCCTCGCCGCCCGTGCGATGTTAGGCCTGGCGCGAACCGGCGGCTACGCTTCCAACGGCAGCGGTGATTATGTGATTGCATTTTCAACCGCCAAAGAAAATCGCGTCGCACATCGGGCAAATGCAAAAGTGCAAAATCAACTTGCTCTTTTAAATGATGAAACTTCGCCGTTGTTTTTAGCTGTTGTCGAAGCCACGGAGGAAGCGATTATCAATTCGCTTTTTATGGCAACAACAACACGCGGCATCGCGGGCCACATTGTTGAAGCCCTGCCGCTTGAGCGCACCCTTGCAATCTTGAAAAAATACAACGCGCTTTATCAAAATCGCGAATTGCCATCGTGGAAGAAATAGAAGTTTGCAGTCACGCCTTTAGGCGTAAATGCTAGAATCCCAAAATGGTTTTTCAAATTTAGCGCTGGCCCCTGAAGGGCTACGACGAACGCGTTAGAATCCTCATGCAAGAACTCGGCAAAACCATCATGATCATCGGGGCTGTGTTGCTCGCCATTGGCGCGGCACTCTATTTCCAGAAAAGCATTCTGTTTCTTGGCAAGCTGCCGGGAGATATTCTCATCAAAAAAGAAAATTTCACGTTCTATTTTCCATTAGCCACGAGCCTGTTGCTCAGCCTGTTGTTGACGCTGTTTTTCTACCTGTTCAGAAAGTAAATATGAAACGCCATTTCTTTATCATGTTCGCGATTGGATTCTGCCTCGTCTCCCAAATCGCCTGCACCCAACCGAATCGCGCAACGAGTACGCGCACTGACTCAACTTCGAGCGGCCGTAAAGTTCACGTCATTCGCATCAACGGCGCAATCAACCCGCTGGCCGCGGAGTACATTCTCAATGCCATTGACAACGCCCGCAATGCCGAAGCCGAATGTCTGATCATCGAGATGGACACGCCCGGCGGTTTGTTGGAGTCGACCCGCACAATCACCAAAGCCATTCTCGCCAGCGAGATTCCCGTGGTGATTTATGTCGCGCCCACCGGCGCTCGCGCCGCATCGGCGGGGGTGTTCATTTCATACGCGGCGCATGTGGCGGCCATGTCGCCGAGCACGAACATCGGCGCGGCGCATCCGGTTAATTTTGGCGGCAGCGAGGGCGGCAAAAAGGATTCTACCGAAACGAACACCATGATGGAAAAAATCACAAACGACGCCGTCGCGCAGATCAAAGCCGTGGCCGAAAAACGCGGGCGCAATGTCGCGTGGGCTGAGGACGCTGTGCGCAAAAGCGTTTCGATTACCGAAAAAGAGGCGCTGGCAAAAAATGTCATCGATTTGATTGCCGTCAATCTCGACAGTTTACTCATTCAGCTTGATGGCCGCGAAGTCGATCTCGTCAATCGCAGGACGAAGATGCACACGGCCGGCGCGGCGATTGTGCGCCACGAGATGAGCTGGCGGCACAAACTGCTCGATAAAATTTCCGACCCGAACATTGCTTATTTTCTCATGCTGCTCGGCATGTGGGGGCTGTTCTTCGAGTTCTCCAATCCCGGCGCGATTTTGCCCGGCGTGCTCGGCGGCATTTTTCTCATTCTCGCTTTGTATGCGATGCAAACACTCCCGGTCAATTGGGCCGGCCTGTTGCTGATTTTGCTGGCCGTGGTGATGTTCATTCTGGAAGTAAAAGTCACCAGTTTCGGCATTCTGACCATCGGCGGGGTTGTGGCTATGTTTCTCGGCTCGGTCATGTTGTTTCGCAAACCGGAAACGGTTTTTGAGCCGGCGCTCCGCATCTCCGTGCAAGCGATCATAATGGCCACTTTAGCTACTGCTGCATTTTTTGCGTTTGCCGTGCGCTTAGTCGTGAAAGCTCATCATCACAAAACTGTCACTGGCCGCGAAGGTATGGTTGGCGTCATCGGCACGGCACTCACCAATATTGCGCCGGAGGGCCGTGTGCAAGTACATGGCGAGATTTGGCAAGCACATAGCGAGGCGCCAATCGAGAAAGGCCAGCCCGTCAAAATTCTGGCCCTGAATGGATTACAAGTAAAAGTCGAACCGTCGACCAACGGATGATTTTTTATTCGCTTAGCGGACGAAGGGAAAAGTTTTTCTTTCGGTTTGTTCGTAGGCGCAAAAAACATTGCCTGTTTGATTGCGACAGTTTTCCATCACACTTTTCTCCACAAGGAGGGAGACATGTATATTTTTCCGTTATTTTTGCTTCTGCTCATCATTGTTTTTTTTGCCAACACCATCAAAGTGTTGCGCGAATACGAGCGCGGCGTCATCTTTCGCCTTGGCCGTTTGCTGCATCTCGGCGACAAGGCTTACAAAGGCCCGGGCTTGATCATTCTCATTCCGGGCATCGACCGGATGGTGAAAGTCAGCTTGCGCACGATCACGTATGATGTCCCGCCGCAAGACGTTATCACGCGTGACAATGTTTCGATTAAAGTCAACGCGGTGCTCTATTTCCGCGTGATGGATCCGGCCAAAGCCATCATCGAAGTCGAGGATTATTTTACGGCCACGTCGCAGATTGCCCAAACGACGCTGCGCAGCATTCTTGGCCAATCCGAACTGGACGAGCTGCTGTCACACCGTGAAAAAATCAATGAAGAGTTGCAAAAGATCATCGATGCGCAAACCGATCCGTGGGGCATCAAAGTTTCCGCGGTCGAAGTGAAACACGTCGATCTGCCGCCGGAAATGCAGCGCGCGATGGCCCGCCAAGCCGAAGCTGAGCGCGAGCGCCGCGCCAAAGTCATTCACGCCGAAGGTGAGTTGCAAGCTTCCCAAAAACTCGCCGAAGCCGCGCGCATGCTCAGCTCCGATCCGGCCGCCATTCAGTTGCGCTATTTGCAAACGCTGGTCGAAGTCGCTGCGGAAAATAATTCCACCACCATCTTTCCGGTGCCGATTGATATTTTGAAGATTTTTATGGAGAAGAAAGCATAATCGTGTAACGTGATACGTGTAACGTGATACGTGTAACGTTCTTACTTTGTAACCGTTTCTTTTTCTCAACGCGTTTTCATTTTAAGACCGTTACACGTTAAACGTTACACGGAAATCTCCGAACCATTCCGCCCCAGGAAGAGTAAAAGAATTGCATTCATCATAAACAAACGGAGAGACAAAATGAAAAATTTTATGGCGATTCTTCTCGGCCTCCTTCCCGCGGTGTTGCGGGCGCAAACCGGTACGCTGCCGCAAGAACTCAATCGAATGACCAATCCGGCGCATTATCAACAACGCACGGCTGCGGTCGCGCCGCTTATGCAAACGTTCGGGCAAAGTGACGTCTTCGGCTTCAACGGCGCGCTGGTGAATTACGGCGGCGGCAGCAATTTTCACTATCAGTGGCCGCTGCAAAAAGATCTCACCGCGACGCTCGATCTCTCGCTGATTTATCTCAGTTTTGATAATCCGTTTCTGCCGTTTTACTCGCGCTACAACAACCACGGCGACGTGATGCTTGCGCCGTTTTTCTTTGGCCTGCGCCGCGACGTGCTGCGCGAAAATTTTGACGAGTCGATTTTGCCGTACATCCAATTCGGCGCGGGGCCGCTGGCGGGCATCGCGTTTCCGTATGGTTATAACTTTTGGGAATCGCTGCGCTACTCAAACACCAAGTGGACCATCGGCGGCTTCCTCGGCGCGGGATTCAATTTTGCGCTCGACAAGAAAACCGTCGGCCTCGTGGATTTCCGCTACAATATCATGATGTTTCCCGAACAAGTTGGCCCGCGCTCCAATTACAACGGTCCGGCGATTGCGTTTGGGGTGTTGAGGTAAAATATACGGAGAACAAATGCAGAATTTTCCGTCGCGTATCAAAAAACGCATTCGAGAGTACTCGATGCAAGCGCACGAGAACGAGTTGAAAAGCGCGTTGGCAGAATTGGCACCCAAATTCAAAGCGTGGGAAGCTGGTGAGGTTAGCAGCGGCGAATTGAGCGACCTCGTTTATCGCTGGGCGAGCGGCATTACCAAAGAGTTATTTAAAAAATACAACTACGGCATGATCGAGATGAACGTCGCTTATGTGATCGTCACCGGCATTCTCGAACGCGCCGCCATCGACAAAGAAGTTTTGGAGTATTTTGGCAATGCGATAACTTTTTGCGAGCAGAACCAACGATGAAAGAAATTACCCCACGCCAATTGAAACAGCGACTCACCCAGCTTCCCCCGGCACAGCTTGTGGACGATATTGTCGATCTTTATAAAAAATTCCCGGCAGTGAAAGATTATTATCAAAGCCGTTTGGCGCCGGCGTCTGAGCAACAGCTATTGGAAAAATACAAAAACATTATTCAAAAAGAATTTTTTCCCACACGCGGTTTTGGTAAACTTCGTCTCGCGGTCGCGCGTAAAGCGATTACGGAATATCAAAAAGTATCCGACTCCATTCCTGATCTTGCCCATCTCATGCTCTTCTATGTTGAAATGGGCGTGCGGTTCACGAAAACTTATGGCGACATCGATGGGCCATTTTATGATAGCATGGAAACGATGTATGAACGCGCCGCGAAATTTGTCGCTAAACATAAGCTAAAAGAACAATTTGCTTTTCGTTTCGAAGAGATCGTCCGCAAAACAACAGACATGGGCTGGGGCTTCCACGATTTCCTTTCAGAAGTTTATTACGAATATTTTGACGATATCGAAACTGACTCACACCATTCAAAGTAAACCCACCTTACTTAAAAACTGTCACGCGAAAGCTCTGCACCACGAAAAAGCCGTAAAACAACGTGCTGCCAAGGAGAATCATTTCGCGCCAGCGCGGGGCGCGCAGTTCTGGCGGCAACAGCGTGCGGTTCACGACAATCAAATGCAAGCTGGAGATCATTAAAATCAAACCGGCCATGTTCGCGCCGATGATGATCAGCGTCAGCGGCTGGGCCAGGCCGAGCGCGATGCAGCCCCAAAGCATAAACAACGCCAGCACCGAGTAATAAATTTTCCGCACGTCGTCACCCGCCCATTTTCGCGCCCACGGATTGCCATTCCACCAAATGTCGGTGACGACGCGCACAAACGCATCCGTCATGCCCAATTGCGTGGAAAAGAGAATCCAGAAACCGTTGAGCAGCGTGAGCGTCCACCAAATTTTGCCCAGCGTTTTGGCCAGATATTCGGCTTGATACGCGCCGGCGGCCATGCCGGAAATATCGGTGCCGGCGGGGATAATGCCGCGCGCCATATTCACGGTGAGAAACATGCCCACCAAACACATCACGCCCCAAATCCAAATTTGATCGACCTGCACATAGCGCCACCACTCGCGCCAGCGTTGCAGGTTCACGGCATTGACGGGAAAAATTTTTCCCACCGAAGATAATTTGACGTTGCGCCCGCCGACCAAGCTCGGAATGGCGCCGACGCGGCTGCCCATCGCAAAACCTTTGTCACGAATCCAATTCGAGATCGTTAGATTCAGCGTGCCGCCAGCGCCGGCATACGCCGCCAACGCGCCGAGCATCAGCCACGTGGTTCCGGAAGTCACAACCGCGGGTGAGAAGAAACCTTTTAACGTGCTCCACCAAACTGAGGCCGGAATAAACGCGATATTGACAAAAAGCAAAAAGGCAAAAATATAAGCGAGCATGAGCCACGACGCGCGCTCTAACATTTTCTCAATGGTGCGGCCCACCGCGAGAATGATCCCGCAGGCGAGAAAAGTTGCGTAGCCGAAATAACGCAAGGCTACGGCGTCATCGGCAGTGGGCAAACGGCCCTCGAATGTGGCGAACAGCGCGGCGGAAGAAGTTGCGGCCCAGCCGGGCCAGCCGATGTGCAGCAAGGCGAGCACAATGTAAACGTTGCCCCAGAACAACGCGCCGGGTTTGGTGCGCATGAAGCCGGTGAAGATCGGTTCGCCGGTGTACATGGTGTAGCGCATCGCTTCGGTGTTGATGACAACTTGGAAAATAACGCTGAGCGTGACGATGGTGAGCAACGAGGGGCCGGATTTTAAAACCGCAGCCGGGCCGAGCAGCCATTCGCCGCTGCCAATCGAAGTCGCCAGCAAGATCGCGCCGGGGCCAATAACGCGAAAGAGATTGCGCCGAGTGAACGGCGGCGGCGCCGGCAATTCGTCCAGTTCCCAGCCGGGGAGTTGGTGTTTGGGCATGGTTATTTTTTCAAATAAAAAAGGCCACGAGAAAATTTTCTCGGGCCTTTGCATTTTCATTCAGACCATTCGACTGCGGACATTTGACCTCAGCCCGGCCTTTATGACGCCGTGCCGGGCAGGATGTTGACTTTCTTTTTCGTCTTGCCGACGCGCTGGAATTTCACCGAACCGTCCACCAGCGCGAACAGGGTGTCGTCGCCGCCGATGCCGACATTATCACCGGGGTGAATGCGGGTGCCGCGTTGGCGCACGATAATGCTGCCGGCGCGCACGACTTGTCCGTCATAGCGCTTCACGCCAAGAAATTGCGGGTTGCTATCGCGGCCGTTATGGGTGCTACTACCGCCTTTTTTATGAGCCATTTCTTACTCTCCATCAAAATTACGTGACATTGATTTCGTTTAGCGTGATACGTGTAACGTGCCATTTTTCGAGATCTGGCTAAGACAACTCATGTTGGGTTTTCTTCTCTTTTGAAACTAAAATCGTTACACGTCACACGTTACACGAATTTGCCATTACAGCATAATCTGATCAATACGAACTTTCGTGTGCTGCTGGCGGTGTCCGCGGGTACGGGCGTAACCCTTGCGGCGTTTCTTTTTGAAGATGATAACTTTCGGCGCGCGTTGTTCGCCGGCCACCGTGCCTTCGATGCGGGCGCCAGAGACGACAGGTTTGCCAATCGTCACGGCTTCGCCGTCCACCACCATCAAAACCCGGTCAAAGCTGATTTTGCTGCCAACTTCGCCCGGGAGTTTTTGCGTCAAAATTTCATCACCCTGAGCGACTTTAAATTGCTGGCCGCCGATTTCGACCAAAGCGTACATGAAACTTCTCTCCT
>CAYUVM010000079.1:0-11558 GCA_964447935.1 uncultured Cytophagia bacterium
ATTTTGGCATTGTCCAACAAACCGAAATCCGCGTAGGCAAAATCGATGTTGATAACGCCGGCGGCGCCGGTGTTGTATTTCAGGCCGACGCCGTAGGTCAAGCCTTCTTCGCTCTCCTCGCGAAACAATGATTTGTAGCCGCCGCGCAGGAACAGCAGATCTTGAATCGCGATCTCGGTGCCGACATTGAGCACGCCGGTGTTGTCGCTCGGCCGCAGCGCGTCTGCCGCTAGCGTCACTTTAGCCTTGCTGTTGCGCAGGAGATCATACGCCAAGCCGACACGAAACAAAAGCGGCAACGGCCAGCTATCCGTTTTCAGCGCCGCGACAATCGTCTCATTATTTCCGCTGTTGTCGGGGTCGGTGTCAATGCGCTGCAGCAAATCTTTGCCGTCATACTTCATGTCAGCGCCAAAATTCGAGATGCTCATGCCGAGGCGCAACTCATCGAATTGCGTGACAAAAACGAGGCCGACATCGAACGCCACCGCCGAGGCGCTCTCATTCCAGATTTTCTGTTCGATATATTTGAAACTGCCGCCGATCGAAAAACGATCCGTCATCGACCGCGCATAACTCACCGCCACGGCGAGATCATTCGCCGACCAACGCGCGCCCGTGCCTTCCTGATTCAATTCGTCGGTGACTTCTTCGTCACCGTAATTAAGCTGTGTTACGCTGAGGCCGATGGCATTGCCGCCGCCGACATTGAGCACGAGGCCCGCCCAGTTAAAATCGGTGTCCAGCAGCCAGCGCGTGTGTGAAACCATGACGTTTGATTTTTCCAGCCGCGAGATGCCGCCGGGATTCCAATATATTGAGGACGCATCATTTGCCACGGCCGAAAACGCGCCGCCCATCGCCGCCGCGCGCGGCCCAATCGAAATGCCCAAAAACGGCGAGCTGGAGGTGCCGACTTTCGCCTGCGCCCACAATTCGGACACGCCGAGGCAAAGCACAATGCCGGCGATGCTGAAAAATTTTGGCTTGAACATTTTATGCTCCGTTAGAATTTGTTCGTAGTAACGCCTTTAGGCGTAAACCTTTTGAATCAACATCACACTCGATTGCACAAGACAATCATTCTCGAACTTCAAAGCGTTTGCGCCTGAAGGCTACGCCCGTGGGCGCGACTACGAACGTTATTTAATAATCGCAATTTTGCCCTTCTCCTGCCCCACGCTCGAATCCACAACGTAAAAATAAATGCCGGGGGCGATATCCAAATTTTCAAACGTTTTGAGATTCCACGTCACCGAGCCGCTTTGAATATTGTCATCGTGGCGCAGCGTGCGCACCAGATCGCCGCGCGCGGTAAAAACGTGAATCGTCGCGCCGGCGGGAACGTGCGTGAACGTGATGCGGCGCTCGCCGCGGCCGCTGGTGACACCCGGCGGCAACGGCGGCTCATGGATAGAGCTGACCACGTACGGATTCGGCACGACGCGAATATTGCTAATCGCGGCGCTGGCGCGCTGCGTATCGACGCTCGGTTTCACCGGTTTGAAGAAAAACGCATCGCCGCGCCGGAACGGTTTCGTCGTCGCAATGAACAGCGTATCGCGTGCGCCAAACGTGATCGTCGTGTCTTTGCTCGACGACAGCACCATGTCCCACGTCGCCGTGGGTTGCTTGTCCGCGCCGGGCTCGACGAGCACGATCTCATCGAACGTCGACAAGGTTTTGCCGTCGTTGTCGCGATCCAACAGCAGAAAATCGATGTGGCGATTGTCGGTAACGTTGAAAATGCGGTAATTCGTCGGAATCGGCGAGGCGCCAAACAGTGTCGACGAAGTGTCGACGATATTCGCGGAAAATTCAACGCGATAATTCGACGCGCTGCGGAAGCCTTTGACGGTTTCATTGCCCAAATTCAATTCCAGCGGCGCGAAGCTGAAAAAGAACGGCTGGCGGTCACGATTGAAGCGCGACTTCGTGTCGTCTTTCGCAATAAACGGCGTGTTGCGAAACGACAGCGTCACGCCGTCAAAATTTTCCGTATCCGACAAGCGCACCGCGGTGCTGCTCGCCGGAATGTTGCGTTGCACGGAATCGACGCGGGCGCTGCGGAAAACCGGATAATATTGATAGCGAATCGCATACTGGCCCCTCGGTAAAAGGCCAGCGCGCTTCGGCTTGATGCGGCCGGTGTCGAAACGCAAAATGTAACTGGTGTCCGGCACCGTAGTCCCGCTCGGATTGCGCAACGTCACCGAACCCGGGACGATATTTTGCTTCGACAGGCCGACAAAAGCATCATCATCGAGCAACACCACTTCGCTGATGCCGGTGGAATCTTTCACTGAATACGAGGTGGTGAACTTTTCAAACAACTCTTTCGGATCGCGGCGGTCAAGATTCGGCTCGCCGGGATCGGGCTTGCCGTTGTTTTCGGTGCCGTCGGCGTCATTCGTGCGCGGCTTGCCGTCGCTGCCCACGTCGTCCGTCACCAAATTCCAATTGTTGTTGTTGTCGATGCCGTCATTCGAAGTGTCGAAAAACTCGATCGTGTAAACATGGTCGGTCAGCGCCTGCTCGTTCAACACTTGAAAATTAATATCACCGGTAGCGATTTGCTTGATCGCCTGCACCGGCGCGCTACCCGGCGGATGCGCATAACCGGCAACTTTCACCTGTGGCGTGGCAATCACGGTGTTGACGTCGGTTTGCAACTCGCCGGTTTCCGTGCGCCGAATCACGCGCGTGTTTTCTTTCGGAAAAATGTCAGCGTTCGCGTCGCCGCGATCATACGCCACCACGGCGTAATAATAGGTCCGGCCGTTTTCAACGTTCTGATCGACGAAGCTGTGCTGCAAGCCGGTGTCGCGGCCGAGCAAAAACGACAGGCCGCGTAAATCCTGATACAAACCGCCGCGCGCCTGAAAATAGCCGCTAATACCGTTGACCAAATCGAACTGCGCGATCGGCTTCAATTGCTCAATGGTGCCGTCGGCGTTGGTGATCAGCCGCGCATCGTTGAACTCCGAATCGGTGGAGCGATAAATTTTGTAACCCTCAAAATCTTTTTCGCGCGTCACCGCATCAATGGTTTCTTCGGCCTTGCTGTCCCAGGTCAGCGTCACTTTGCCGTTGTCCGCAAAAGCCTGCACCGTCGGTTTGCGCGGCGCCTGCGGAAATTGATAATTGCTGTCATAAATTTTTTGCACGGTGTCGCGATTTTTCAGCAGATCGTCGAGATCGAGCTGGCGGCCGCCGCCCGCGCCAAAAACGAGCGCCAGCGAAAACCGTTGCGTTTGCCCGGCCGGCAGCGGAAAAAAGCCCGAGGCAAAAATGAAATCGCCGTCTTCGCCCTGAATCGGCCGGTTGTTCACAATCGAGGGCGGCACGTCGAAGAAGCCCGGCGCGAGACGTTGCCACAAACTCTCGTCATCGCGAATCGAAAAATTGCCGGCCGGCGCGAAATATTCGAAGCTGCTCAAACCGATTTGGTCGGATTCATCCACGTCGGTTTTATCGATGTTCGGTTCGCCCGGCAGATTGGTGCCGGCGCCGCTGGTGGGCACGCCGTCGCCTTCGCCGAAATCGCCGGTGCCGACTTCGCCGTCCAAACCGACGTCGTGAAATTCGAGATCCCAATCATTGTCATTATCGATGCCGTCGTCGCGTTTTTCATCCAGCATCGGATCGCGCTGGCCGCGGCCGGTGAGGTAATCAATGTGCCGCAGCGGATTGAGCCGGTCAAACAACACATTGCCGCTTTGATCGCGCCGCACCTGGCGATAGTGCAATTGCGAATTTTCATCGATCAGACCGTCGAGATCGTTGTCGAGGCCGTCATACGAATTCGGATTGATGATCTCGCGAAATTGCCCGACGGGACGAAACGTGTTGCCCTCGATGAGTTTCGTGCGACCGGGGCGAATGCGAAAACTCACGCCGAGGCTAATCAACGTCGTGTCGCGCGTTCCCACCGTCGCCAGCGTGCGGGTAAATTTGCCGTCGTTGGAAATCAGCACCACCTGCTGTCCGGGCCGAATCGCCACCGAGTCGAAATCGCTGGCTTGAAATAATGGCGCCGTAAACGGCACGGTGGAAAAGTGATCCGCGTCGCCGTCGTTGTCGATGCCGTCAAACGGATTGCCCGGGCTTTCGAGAAACGCGTAACCAACCACGCCGACTTCGCCGACCCAGTTGGGATTGCGGCCCGCGACGTTGTCGTCAAAATCCGCGGTGTACGTCAAATCGCGCTCGACGTCGAAAAAAGAAAAATCATCGTCATACTCGCGGCGATCTTCGGTTGAAGTGACGCCGACATAAGTTCCGACCAACGTCGCGAACGACACGCGGCTGTAATTCGTCGTGCTTTGATTGGTGACTTCATACAACCAGAAAATATTATCCTGCGCCAGCACATCGTTCCATTGCAACGCCCGCGCCCGCACTTCCAAACCGAGGCCGTTGCGCGAAGGATTGCGCGAATCTGGCTTGAACGCCACGCCATAACGATTGTTCGCGGCGACGTTGAATTCTTCGTCGCTTTGATCGTCCATGACAAAGTACGTTTCCAGATCGGCGCTAAATTGGTTGCGGCCAAAATAACCGTTCCAGGCGCCGCGCCAGCCGGGATCGGTGGCATCATCCAAACGATCCGGCCAGAACGTCGGCCACGTGCGCGGATTGTTGCTGATCGCCACTTCCTGCTGCGACGTGTTAAAATAGCCGCCAAGCGGCTCGAAGCCCCAGCGTTTGCCGGCCGGGGATTGTTCCGGTCCGCCGGAAGACGGACGATCAACCGGACAAACGACGACGGAATGAAACGTCGTGTCGCGCGTGCCAACCTTCGCCACGATTTCCGCGCCAACCATGATGCTCACGTCGCCGACGTAACCGTTGTTCGGATGAATCCAGGCACCGCGCCGGCCACGATTGCCGGGCTGGCCAATGACGCCCCAGTTGCCATAAACCGTTTTAACCAGATTGCCGTCCATGATGCCGCTGCGCCGAAACTCCGCGCCGCTCTGCGCCGAAACCACAATTGGCGCCATCATGGTTGCAATCACAACAAACAGTAAAAATTTTTTCAGGTGCTTTGCCCGCATACAGGCCTCACAAATTTTATAATAGTCATTCAACAAAAAAAATTCAACCGCGAGAGTTCTTGCGAAGTCAAAATTATTTAAGTCAAAATTATTTAAGTCAAAATTATTTTGAATTAAATAATTTTGACTTGAAGCTTTTCAAAACGTGATCGTCGTGCCGACTTCAATCCGCCGCGGCTCGGAATAGCGCGTCGGATCGGTGTACCATTCATCCACCGAATTGACCGGCGTGGCCGGGCCGATCGTGCGAATCGTCCGGTCGCGATCGGTGGTGTAATCCGCCTTGCCGGTGTCGTCAAACACGTTGACTTGATTCAACCGGTCAAACAAATTCAACACGCGGCCGAACAGCGACACCTTCAAATTTTTCGTCAACGCAAAATCTTTATACAATCGCAGATCGACGTTCAAATTGCTCGGTTTGATCTCAGTGTTCGTCGCCAGCGTGCTGATGTCTTCCACGCGGCGCGGCGTGTACGGCTGGCCGCTCGAAGCTTGCACGATCAAGCCGCCGCCCCAACTCTTGGCGCTGTAAGCCGCGGAAATATTCAGCGTGTGCGTTTGATCCCAATCCACCGAGGTCAACTGCACTTCCGGCAACTGTCCGCTGGTGACCGCATTCCGCGCCGCATTGGGATCAGAGTTGGTGGCTTTCGCGATTTGATACGTGTAATCCGCATTCGCCGAAAAGCCGCCGGTGAAACGCCGGCCATACGAAAGAATCACGCCGCGCACAAAACCAAAATCGGCGTTGACGTATTTGTTGTATTCCGAGGCGCCGCCAAACACCGTGATCGCGTCGGCGCGCGTGCTGGTGAGATCGCGAATGTCGCGGAAATACGCGGTGACTTCCAGCGAACTGTCGTCGGTGAGCTGCTGCTTCAAACCGATTTCGCCGTTGGTGGTTTGCTCCGGCTTCAAATCCGCGTTGCCGATCAAGCCCTGGTTGCCGGTGCCGCCGCCGATTTTGAAATCGCTGTTTTCATACAGACGCTCGAACTTCGGAATTTGGAAAAACTGACCGAAGGAAAAATGAAACACGCCGCCGGCCGTCACCGGAAACGACACGCCGAGACGCGGGCTGACTTGCAGCTTCGAGGTGGCGTCTTTGTACCAACGGCTGCGCCGTTCGTCCAACGTCACCTCCGGCTCGTTCGCCTGCTGCACGCCGTCGCCGTTGAGATCTTTGAAACGATTTTCAACTTTGATGGGACGGTAAATATTGGGATCAGTCGGGTCGGTGAGAACTCTGCCGTCCGGCTCGAAATAATCGACCCGCAGGCCGATATTGACGATGAAATCTTTCAACTCAATCTTATCCTGCGCGTAGCCGGAAATTTCCATCGGCCGATGCGTAAACCGGTTGTGCCCGTCTTCATCCAAACCGGGCACGCGCGTTTGAATGAACGGCGAGCTGCGCGCGGGATTGAAATCCGCCTGTTCGCGCACCGGCTGCAAATTAATGTCCTCGAAGAACAGGCGATACCGGCGCATCTCCACGCCGGCTTTGAACTGATGCTGATTGTTGACCTGGCTCGTCAGATCGAGCTTGGCAAGCGCCGTTGAGGTCCGGCGATTGAAATGCTGCAAGCTCACACCGCCGGTGCCGAAGCTAAAAAGCTGCGACGTCGACAATTGCGGATGCACGTAACGCGGGTCGTGCTGGTCTGCATAAGTATATTGTTGAAAAAGTTTTTCCGTGTAGGAAAGGGCGAGATCGTAAAACGTGCGGTTGCTCAACGTGTGCGTCAGCTTGAGAATGTCAGTAAAACCCTGGCGAAACTTATTGAGGTTGCCGTCGGGATTATAAACATAAAATCGGTCAAAATCCTGATACTCGACGTCATCCCAAATCGTCGTGTTGGCCAGCTTCATGGTCGAATGCAGGTTGTAAATCAGCTTCGCCTGGCCGTAAGTTTTTCGATTCCAGTTCATTGGCACAAACTCGTCGCTGCCCAATCCACTAGCGTCGCGCGATTCCACAAACCGGCCGGTGGAATCCGTGTAGCCGATGTTCGAAGGATTGTAACGCCGCTGCCCGCGCAGCCAGCCGTCGAAATAAATGTAACGCCCGCTCACGTTGAAAAAGAGCTTTTCTTTCACCAGCGGCCCGAAGAGGCTGCCTTCAAAATTGCGAATCGCGGTCGGGCTAAAATTTTTAATGTCGCGAAACAACGGCACGCTGGGCGCGGCAATATTGGCAAATGGCGCGGGATAAGGACCCCAGGAAAAATTATCGTGCGTGCTCACATAATCGCCAAAATATGAAGTCACCGAGCCGCCAAAGCGATCCGCGCCTTCCTTCGTCGCGATATTCACCACGCCGGAAAGCGCCTGGCCATATTCGGCGTTGAACGCGCCGCTGATGACTTGCAATTCCTGCACGAGATTTTTGTTCACGTCGACGACGGTGCTGCCGTCATAAGAATCTGTCACCGGCACGCCGTCAATCCAATACGCCACTTCACCGGCACGGCCGCCGCGAATGTGCAAGCCGTTCTTTTCCACGACGCCGGCCTGCAAGTTGATCACTTCACTGATTTCTGTTACCGGCAAACTCTGAATGCTCTGGTCATTCACAATCGCCGTCGTCGCGGTCAAATCTCTTTGAATGAGATCGCGCTGCGCTACCACGACCACAGTCTCGCCGGTTTGCAACACGGTTTCGCTCAGTTCAAAGTTCAGCGGCGTGGTCACGTCAATGCTGACGCGGACGTTGCTGGTGATCGCTTCGCCATAACCGATGAAAGAGGCACGCACCGTATAGGTTCCCGGCGGCACATTGATAAGAATGAATTCGCCGTCGGGATCGGTGACCGCGCCGAGCGTCGTGCCGACCAGAAAGATGTTGACGCCCGGCAATCCTTCTTTGCTGGCTTTGTCCGTCACTTTGCCGGCGAGTTTCCCGGTGGTTCCCGCAAAACTTTGCACGACCAAAAGCATCGCGCTGAAGCAGAGGAAAAGGCACTGCTCCACACGTCGTCGTTTCATTTGCATTTCAGACCTCCGTTCCTAAACGGATATTGGGGTTAAAAGTTGGGAGCTTGGTTGAAAACACTCACGCTACAAGCTGCGCACTTGGTTAGATTTTTTAATTTTGTTTTTCATTCGCGCTGCGCTCACGCCCCGGCTCTTGGCGCCGCAGCTTTCACGCACCACCAGTTCGGTGTCGATGCGCCAATGCCGGTGCCGCGCCTTGGGATTGTTGATGAGCGTCATTAAACGTTCCACGGCCCGTTTGCCCATTTGCAACATGGGCTGGCGAACCGTCGTCAGCCCAACATATTCTGCCAGCTCGATATCATCAAAGCCGACGATCGCGATATCCTGCGGAATGCGCAAACCGGATTCCTGCACGGCCTTGATCGCGCCCAACGCTTGAATATCGCTCGCCACAAACACGGCGGAGGGCCGCTTACCGTTCAGTTGCAGCAATTGCTGCATCGCCAGATAGCCGGTTTCCTTATTGAAACCGTCGTTGACCGTTGCTGCTTCAGCGCTTAATCCATCGCTGCTGACGATCAAATTCTCCGGCGCTTTCAGCCCGGCCGCAGCCAGCGCCTGCTGAAATCCGGCATCGCGAAGCTGCGCGGGATTGCTGGCGCGATGGCCGGTGATCATGGCCAGGCGTTTGTGGCCGAGACGAATCAAATGTTGCACTGCCGTTTGCGCGCCGGTGCGGTTATTCACCGTAATGGAATCAAAATCCGGATGAAACGCATCGACCAGCACCAACGGCAATTTGCGGCGATGAAGCTCTTTGGCGTTCGCCCCTGTAAGCGGCAAGGACACCAACACGACGCCATCAACGCGACGCTGCTGCAAAGCGCGCTTGAGATAAAAATCTTTGTCTTGTAAATCTTCAATGGAATAAAGGATGAGATCGTATTTGTGGGTGGCCGTGGCCTGCTGAATGCCTTTGAGCAGCTCGACGTAAAAATGGCCAGTAAAAAACGGCACCAACACGGCGAGGGCAAAGGATTTTTTGCGGGCCAAACCCTGCGCCATCGCGTGCGGCTGGTAATTCAGCGCCTCGATCACTTGCAAAACATGCGCGCGCGTGGCAGGAGAAATTTGCGCGCTATTGTTGAGCACGCGCGAAACCGTGCCGATGCCGACACCGGCTTTTTGCGCCACTTCGTAAATCGTTACTGTCATATCGTAAGCGATTAACACCGTATTAGGTTTAACAATTGCTAACTGCTGGCGCGTGGAAGGCCTTCCAAAGGCAGGGTCATTTTACATATTTTGCCGGCCTTTGTCAAGATATTTTTAATTTATCGGACTTGGGGCCGGCGTTGCCATTCCACCAAACGCTGCTGCAACTCTATAACTTCCGCACTTCCCGGCGCCAACCTTTCCAACTGCGCCAGTACTGCGGCCGTGTTTTCCGTTTGGCCGAGCCGTAAAAAGGCCACGGCCAAATTATAAAGCGTTTCGCCGTCGTTCGGTTCTAGTTGCTGCGCCTGCTGCAAATAGGACACGGCCAGCTTCGGCTCTCCGCGATGGAGTAAAATCGCGCCAGTGCCTTTACAAGCGGCGGCGCTCGGGGTTAAAGCGAGAGATTTAATGAAGCACGCATAGGCGCGGTCATAATTTTGCAATTGCGTGTAAAGCAAACCAGCGCGAATGTACGGCGAAGCATTGTGCGGCGTTTCTAATATCAACGCTTCATATTCATTTGCCGCCAGCGCCCATTGGCGGCGCTTCTCATATTCTTCCGCCAGCAGAACATGGGCTTTTTCCCAACTGATTTCACGCTTCCACGCCGCGTAGGCCAATTGCTCAAAATAATTTTTCGGCTGATACACCAACGGCACGGCGCGTTCTTTCGGCACAAAGGGCCAGTTTTGCGTCAACACCGCGATGCGAATGCGCGCCACTTCTTCATCCAACGCGGTCACGCCGCGTTGCTGCCAATACACGGAATCCGGTCGCGCTTTCGTTTCCTCCCAGGCATTCGTTATAAAATCGTTCTCGCGCATCGCCCGGCAAAGCTCGCGTCCCATGATAAAATAGCCTTCAATATTCGGATGCACGTGTTCGAGCATGAGTTCCTTGCCGATCAAACCGTTGGGCGAAGCCTGCACAAAAGCGCGCTCCATATCAGCTAACGCGGCGCCGGTGGCTTGCGCCACTTCTTGCAACGCCACATTAAAATCGTTGCTGGCGCGAAAACGCAAGCCGTCGAGATCACGAGCTTGCTCATAATCCGCTCGCGCAGCGCTGAAATCTCCCGTGGCTTCTCGAACTTTGCCTCTTTCATAATAAACCATTGCCGGCAAGCTGTCCAGCCGTTGGAGCGAATCAAAAATCGCCAGCGCGCCGGAAAAATTTCCGGCAGCCGCCAAATTTTTGCCGCGCGCCAGTTCATTGGCAAAGGCTGCCCGATCGGTGCTGGGCGCAAATATCGATACAAACGGCGGCAAATCGCGAACATTGCTGACGAGATTAGACAAAATCACGCGCACGCCTTTTTGCTGCGCCGTGGTAATAATAGCGCTGAGATTGGCTTTAAAAAATTGCCGCGCGCGTTGATAAGCTTCGCCATCATAAATGATTTCTTGATCGCCGGCCATCTGTTCCATCAGCGTCAGGTTCGTTCCGGTGTTTCCGGCGTCACGCGGCCGCAGCCATTTTTTGAAATTCTCAATTTGGTCGCGCAGAAACAGCATCATTTTCAGGCGTTGCAATTTCAAATAAAAATTGATCATGCCACGCCACCGACCGAGCGATTCGGTTGAGCCGACGCCGAGCGCGCCATAAAACTCGTTGTGGCCGCAGTAAATAATGAGCGCGTCCGGCTGCTGCGCCAGCGCCTCCGGCGTCATATCGAGCAGCGAAAAACTGTTGATCGCCGGCATTGCGAGATTGACGACTTCGATTTCCCGCTCCGGAAAATAATCAGACAAGCGTTGCACCAGCATTTTCGACATGCTGCCGTTGTACATGTAGGGATAACCGGCAGTGGTCGATTCGCCCAGCACGAAAATGCGATAGGCATTCGCCGCTTTGCGTTCGCGCAGGAGAACATGCGAGGTTTCCGGCGTCACACCGGCGGCGGAAAAATAACGCCGCCCGACATTGTCGTTGACCTGCAGAAAGCCGGGGAGCACCTCATGCGGCACAAAGAGCGCGAGATTACCGCCATAATTCCCAACGCGCAGAATGGCTTCGAAAATGAGAAAGAACAAAACTGGAAAGGAAACGAGCACGAGGCGAAAAACTTTTTCGCGGCTTTGGCGGCACTGTTGCTGCAGCTCTTGCAAATGCGCTTGGATGAGCTGGCGATCAAGCCCAAGTATTTTGACAACTTTAGCAGTGCCTACCAATACTTTAGATTAGCATATGGTGTATCCTATAATTTCACAATGTCCCTTGAAACTGGTTATTTTTTTTCAAAAAAAGAAATTGGATTAGATAATAATCCATCAACTACATATTCTTCCACAGGAATTGGCGATCTGATTATTTTTCCCAGATACGATATCATTAATC
>CAYUVM010000080.1:0-11462 GCA_964447935.1 uncultured Cytophagia bacterium
CTTATCTACGTTTTGTTTACGTACATCAAAATATTCGGTAAAATGCAGATCGGCGCCATTTACAAACTGAATGACTCCACTCAAATAACCTTGATCGCCGGGCCGCAAGTCAAAATTGATTTGAGCGTTCAACACAAAACGGGTTGTGGCATAGCGATCAAACTCTTCCTTAATTCGGTTGAAGTATGTCTGCAGGAGCATACTCAATCTCTCGTAGTTGCTCTAACTTTTGTGTGAGCCTTTGGCGGAGTTGATATTCTCCCGCCCACTTTACGTATTCGTCATCACCACCCGTCAAATCTTCTGCCGCGAAATGTGAAATAAAATGTTCGGAGGTGACACTATATTTTTTTTCAAAAAGCAGCAGGCGCTTATTGGCCATTTCCAAAGCCAGCTCGAGCCGCGTCACTTCAGCATCAACGGCTGATTTGACCAGATTCAAAACTTCCGCGCCATTTTGTTTCGATTTAACCCAAATGTTTCCACTCATCGCGTTTCTCCTTGCTTATCATCACGCGGCCTTTTTTCTAATTCGTTTTTTCGCGTACGCCGGCGAATGCGCTTCGATTTTTCGCATGGCTTGCGGATCGTAAACTCGCTCGCCGCAATCGGGGCATTCGTGATATTCCAAATCCGGCACGACGTAGGTTTGGCCTTGAAATTCATCAACCCAATTTCGGCGCATTTTTTTTATCCTCTTGCTGCCGCAAGTTGGACAGTAGGCTAAGTCGCTCATGGTTTTCACTCATCACTAATTGATCTTTTAGAAGAAATAAGAAAATAAAAAGCTTCCACCCCTGCTTCTCGCAGAAACTTGCCTTTGGTATAAATGAAAAGTCCATTTAGATTTGTACTTTGAATGACATAGAGATATTCTCTAGCATGTTCGCGCAATGAACTTTTTGACCGAAGTGTTTTATAGATCGTTCCGGCATTAAGAATTGATTCCGCGACATCAAGCTCCGAGAGGCCATCGGCCTTCATTTCATCGCGCGCTTTTTCGCTAAACTTATAGCGGCCTTTCAAAACCAGCCGCTTGATTTTTACCAGAACGTCGCTCATCGTTCGTTTTCTCTCGCCGCGTTGCGCATTTTTAATTTATAGCTTTACTTCCACAAACGCAAGCGGCGGCATCACTTTAATGTCGTCCATCGCGATCATGGCAGTAAAAAGGTAGTTGAACAAAAGCGGTTTTTCAATTTGTGCCTTTATGGCTTTATAATTTCTTTAGCAAATATTCTTCAATGAAATATCCCTTGGTTGAAACAGCTTTCACCAAAGAAAACTTGTAGATTTTTCTCACAAAATATATCGCTAAAATCACTGCTACGAATTTCCACGCTTGCCCAATAGGGACGGACGATTCCATCTTAATCAAAGTAGATAACCAAGGAGCCAGTACTACAGATATAGGTAAGCTTAACAACGCGCTAAAGATTATAGCCCAGAGAGACGCCTTCCAAAAAAACATATCTGATATGGCCAACCAGCGAATTATGAAGCGATAACGTCTATCAATTTTTGATTTTGATGGTTGCAAATTTTTGCAAGAGCTACATACATTTTCAGAATCAACCATAGTTTCAAAGCAGAAGAGACATTCTTTCATAGTACCGGCCTCAATAATATTACTGATAATTGTGAATTAGCTCGACACATTTTAGTTTTTAAAATCAAAGCGGTTGTTGCGGAAGTAGTAAACGAGCATCAGTGACCGTATTTATAAAAATCCCAACCTTCTACATCAAATGAACCCGAAGGCCACTCAATAATCTTCATTTTTATCAGATCAATTTTTACATAAGCGCTCCGGGCTTTACGCACTCTCACATCAATAGCTAAATGATCTAATTGCTTAGTCTCATCAATGGAGGAGATCACAACCCATGTAAAGTGTTCTTTGCCCAAAAAAATTCGCTTTGGTATCCAATATTTATGTATTTCCTCAAACGATATAGAAAAGCCTCCTCGCTGATCAAACCACATATTCCACATAACATCTTCTGGATATGGCTGTACCTCTTTGACATCTTTTACTCGTGGTTTCGGAGGGTATACAAATGAAAACAACCTCGGTGTATAAACAGAGAGATGCTTATTAAACTCATCTTTAATATTACCGCAAAGGCTTGAGAAACTATAACTACCTCCAATAAATTCAAAATTTGGACGAGCCTCTTTGAGCTCATTTAGCACGTTCAAATAAATCTGTCTCAAACCATGACTATTATCATAGTTTACTTTCACACAGTACTTGTACCCTTGGACGTGAGCTATATTACACGACCTTTCACCGGTCTCCTCGGAGCGGTAAAAAAATTCAATTACTCTGGTATAATCTACACGCCAACGGGCAAACGAACTCATTAGAGTAGGGACTAATCGAATAACTATCTCTTCACTTCCATCATGCTTTCTAATAGCTAGACATGTCACCTGTGAGGTTGTAATAGAATGGGGTGAATTAACTTTAAAGAATCCGATACGCCATATTCCATTATCGCTGATGTATGGCTTGTTTATCTCCAGCCTTCTCCAAACTTGATGCAGGTTAAGCTTTTCTAAACTTTGGCTTAGTTCGATCGCTTGCTCCGAGTTTTTTATAAAAAATACCTGGCTATGCAATTGCTGAAGCTGTTGCCGTTGCCGTTCTCTTTTTTTCTTTTCTTGTTTATTCCATTCAAAGCCTTGACGCCACTCTTTCCATGTGCGGCTTGCTGCATCTTTGAACTCAGGCCATGTTATTTTGGACATAGTTATTCTCCCTTTAAAATAAACGCGCTAACTATTTTTAACCAACCAGTCGGGCCGACTGGCTGCGCCCGTAGGGGTTACGTTATTCCCCAATTCCATAAACATGTCCCTGCGTCCGTACAAAAATCAGTCCATCCGAAATCGCCGGCGTGGCCATGCAGACTTCGCCCATCGAATTAGTCGAAAGCAATTCATACTGCGGGCCGGCTTTCACCACAAAAATTTCGCCGTCTTCGCTGGTGAAATAAAGCTTATCATCCGCCGCTATCGGCGAGGCGGTGAAGGCGTAGCCGCTGCCTTGGCCGCCGAGGCGGTTGCGATAAATTTGCTCGCCGGTTTTGGCGTTGTAACAGGTGACCCCGCCATTGTTGGCGCAGGTGTAAAGATAATCGCCGTAAACGATCGGCGTCGGCATGTACGGCCCGCCGCGCATTTTGCTCCACACAATGTGATCGTTCGATTCGGCTTTGTCTTTGAGAGAAATATCGCCGGTCGAGCCGGTGCGAATTGCGTAAATCGGTTGAATCGGCCGATAGCCGCTGGTGACAAAAATGAGATCGTGCGCCACAAACGGCGTCGGCGTCGTGACCTCGGAATTTCCCGAAAGTCGCCACAACTCTTTGCCAGTCAGCGGATCATAACCGCGAATGAGCTTGGTGCCGTTGGTGATCAACTCTGCACGCGCTTTGCCTTCGTAAATCGTCGGTGTGCCCCACGAAGGAATTTCATCGCGCGAAGTGAGCCAAACTTGTTTGCCGTCTTTGATATTGTAAGCCGCAATAAACGAGTCCTTCTGAATATCGCATTGCACGATCACGAGATTTTTGTAAATGATCGGCGAGCTGCCGTGGCCCCATTGATAGTCGGGATCATAAAACCAGCCGCCGTCGAGCATGCCGATATCTTTTTTCCAAAGCAGCTTGCCGTCGAGATCGTAGCAATAAAGCCCCTCCGCACCGAACAACACGACGAGATGCTTGCCGTCCGTTGCCGGTGTCGAATTAGCCTGCGTGGCTTTGGTGTGGCGTTTGACTTTCGGAACGCCTTCGTGAGCGGTGCGCTCCCAAATAATCTTGCCGCTCTTTTTGTCGAGGCCATAAACTTTCCACGTGTGTTTGGAAACGTCTTTATCCGGCGCGACATCGCCGTAAAGCCCGACGCGCAATTTGGAGCTGGTGTCGCTGGTGATAGCGGTGGTAATGAAAACGCGATTTCCCCAAATCACCGGACTCGAATGCGCCATACCGGGGATCGGCGTTTTCCATTTGATGTTGAGCGACTTCTCGGCGTTCCAAGTCGTCGGAGGATATTGCCCATCCGCAACGCCGCTTGCAAATAGGCCGCGAAACGACGGCCAATTTTTCGCGGCGATGCCATTTTTCTTCGCCGTGCTGGCGGTCGCGGCTATTGCCGTTTCCACCTTCGTTTCTTTCTTCTCGGCCTCGGCAGATTTCGGCTCGGCTGGTTTTTCTTCGGCCTTGACTTTCTTGAAAACGAAACTGCGTCCGCCTTGCTTGAGCGTGAAGTCGGTAACTTGATTGCCAGTTGAATTGAACGTGATGTCGATGCCGGTAAATTCGACCGCTTTGAAATTGTTGTTGTCAACTGGCGCATAAGTCAGCGGCGGCTGGCCGGAAACCGTGCCAATGAACTTGTCGTTTTGGACGGCGAACGTCATTTCCATGCCAATGTCATCATTTTTATAACGCCCGACATAAGTTTGCAGCAACGCCGGATCGATTTTAAAATCCGGCACTTTCGCGGGCGTGGCGCCGGCATTTTTCAGCGCTTCGACAATTGCAGTTTTGTTGCCTTGCGTCGCGCGCGCCAAAGCCGAGGTGAGCGTTTCATCTTTTATGCCACCAACCGCGAGCGCCGCTTTAACCATTTCGAGATTATCGTTCTGAATGCCGCTCATCAGCGCGGTTTCTTTTCCCTCCGCGCCTTTTTCCAACAGAAATTTTACGACTTCAGTATGCCCGTTGAATGCGGCCCACGACAACGGCGGCGAATTATAAAACGAGTCTTTGATGTTCAACTCGGCGCCGTGCTCGACCAAAACTTTGACGACTTCAAGATGCCCGCGGTCAGCCGCATACGAAAGCGCCGTCGCGTTATAGCGAAACTTGGCATTCACCTCTGCGCCCTTCGCGAGCAGGGCTTTGACTGCCGGTGCGTCGCCTTTGCGCGCTGCGGCCCAGAGCTCTTCATTTAAATCTTGGGCGGAAATGGCAAGTGGAAATACCAAAACAAAAAATAAAATCGCTGGTCTTCGATTTAACATATTTCTCCCTTTCCTCGGCGAATACTTCTAACACGCACAAAGCATTTAACTAAATCGGCTTGACTAAACTCACTTCACCTGCAGCGCGAACAGCATCGAGCGATTCGTCACGTACAGCACGCCGTTCTTGGCGACAGGCGTGGTATAAACCGCGCTACCCATATTGATTTCGTGCAGAATTTCTTTTTCTTTGCCGGCTTTGAGGACGGTAAGATCGCCGTCTTCGTCGCCGATGTACACTTTGCCGTCAGCGACATACGGCGAGCCCCAAATGGCGGCGAAGGTATCGTAGGTCCAAAACACTTCGCCGGTCGTGGCGTTCATGCAATAAACAAATCCGCTCAAATCAGCCGTGTAAAGTAATCCATCGACAATCGCAACGGTCGACATCGTACGATTAAAATCTTTGTAGCCACGGTGCCACACGGCTTTCGCTTGCGGAATTTCGCCTTTCATCGTTGCATCAATCGCCCACATGTGGCTGATGCCTTCGCCATGTTCCGGGTCCTGGCCGAGGCCGATAAAAACTTTGTTGTCGTAAATCACCGGCGTGGCAATGAAATCGCTTTTGGTGCCGGAGCCGCCCAGTTCGTAAACAGCTTCGGGCGGATTGCAATTAAATTTCCAAATCAGCTTGCCGGTCTCGGGTTCGAAAGAATAAATGACGCCGTCGCCGCCGGGAAAAATCACCTGCGGCACGCCGTTGATCACGCCGTAGGCCGGATTCGACCATTGGCCGTGCATAATTTTTTCACCTGGCGAGGCGTCTTCCCAAACCACTTTGCCGGTATTTTTATTCACGGCAATAAAACTCGGCGCCAGCGGCGAAGGGATTGCAATGTGGCTTTCATCCACGCCGTTCGCCGTAACGACGAAGAGCAAATCACCAACTGCAATCGGCGAACACACCGCGAGATTATGCGGGAAGACCTCCAACTCGCCGATCATGTCGAGCTTCCAAACCACGTCGGCGTCGATCTTGCTGGTGTCCGGTTCGGATTTAATCGCGCCGTCATTTTCACCGTCGAGAAAACCTTCGGTGTCGAGGCATATCACTTCGCAGCGGTTGGAAACATAATAGAGGCGATTACCTTCGATAAACGGGCTGGAACATACGCCCTGCAGCGGCCAATCATTGACCCGGCCAGAAGCGAGTTTGGGTGAGGCGTATTGCCACAAAAATTTTCCATCGGCTTCGTTGAATGCCATCATCACGCCACGGTCGCCGCCGTGTTTGGGGTTGCGCAGGCTTTGATTGTTGGTGCCGACAAAAACTTTGCCGCCGCTGATGACGGGGTTGCCGTAGGTTTGCGAACCCAGCGCGGCGCTCCATTTGACATTCATGCCGGAACTCGGATCGAATTTGACCGGCAGATTTTTTTCCGACGAAACCATGTTGCGCGATAGCGTGCCGCCCCACATCGCTTGTTCCATCGAATAGTAGCCGATGGTGGAAAGTGTGATGGCGCCGATGATGAGATGAACGCGCGTGAATTTATTTTTTGAGAAGAAATTTTTGAGATTCATTCTTGAGCTCCTGAAAATATGTTGTCGCTCAACGGATCAAAGCTGTCATTCCGGAGGAATCTTTTTGCAATCCATGATGATTGCTGAATTACAAACAGGATTCTTTCAGAATGACATATTAAACTGGGCTTTTATTGGTTATCCGTTGGCCGTTGTTCAATCCGTTGGTAAAAAAATTTGCTCAATTGCTTTTCGTGATCCTAATATTATCATAATAAATTTCCGCCGGTGAGTAACCGTACAAACCGGGGCTGCCCTCGGGATTGGGCAACGAATCTTCCATGGTGATCGTCCACGCCTCTGGTTCTTTTTCGGCGCGCGGCCAAACTTTACCTTTCACCACGGATTTGCCGCCAACTTGATCGACACGCATTTTCATCGTGTACCAAATATCGGGGTCGAATTTAAAATCAATCGTTTTGGAATTGAGCAACTCGGCAGCCCAGACGCGAATTTGAATACGCTGCAGTCCCATCAAATCCATCGTGTAACGATTGACGATCAGCCCAACATCCGGCATTTGCCGGCCTTTCTTCTTGCCCAACACATCGGCTTGAATCGTGTAATTCTTCATTGTCGGCGGGCCGAGAAAAATATCCGAGCGATTCAATCCCGCCGCTGCCGGTGGTTTGACGAGGACTTTGTTGCTGTCTTTGATTTGCACCGCAAATTTATTGGCCGCGCCGACGAAGTAGGAAGGGTACTTGCCAACCTCGCTGGATTCAAAATCTTCGCTCCACGGCACATTCGGAATCACGCGCACTCGAGTGGTGCCCGTCAAGTTTTCAAATTTGGCGGTAATAATTCCCCCTGCCGCTGAGTTATTTGCGCCAACGGTGAATTCTCCCGCCGCACTGAACTGCCCCGACAAATTCGTGAGCGTCCATCCGGCCGTTACGTCGCGCACAAAATTTCCTTTATCATCAAACAAGCGGGCACGGAATTTTATTCTCGCGCCGGGGTTAGTTAGAACATCAGCCGGAACAATTTGCAGATAAACAGGCGGACCCGATGGAGCGGCAGGCGCAGCAGAAAGAGCACGCGCCGGAGTAAAAGAAAATTTTTTATTTTTATCGCCGAGGCAATACAACCCCGATTCGGCAGTGAAATAAATGCGGCCATACGCAATCGCCGGGGAACCGTATAATTCCGCGTAGCGCCCGTCTTTCATCGTAAGTTTTTCCGTATCGAGCGATTTGCACTCGGTCGCGCTTGGTTGCAAAATATGAAAGATGCCATTCTCCTCGGTCGCATAAATTTTTCCATCCGCCACCACCGGCGAGCCTTTGCCAACAGTGCCGAGGCTGTATTGCCATAGTTTATTGCCGTTCGCCGCATCAACACAAACCAAATTGGCGGAATTATCGACGAGATACAATTTGCCGTTGTGTACCGCCGGCGAGGGATAGCCGACTTCAAGATTATCCACGCGCCAGACTTCGTGCGTTTTGGTGACGTCGCCTTTGCCGGTGCCGTCGATGCAAACGACGCGGCCCATGCTACTGTTGTCGAGATTCTCTTCGCTATGGCAGGCGAAGACATGATTACCCTCGACCACGATTGCAGGCTGGATGGCGGCCTTCGAGAGTTTGAATTCCCACACATGTTCGCCGGTGCGTACTTTCAAAGCATGAACCGCGCCATCCCCACCACCGACCACAAGCAAGCGCATGCCGTTAATCGTCGCGATGGCTGGCGTGGAGTAATTGGTGTCGATCGGATTATTAGGCAGGCTCGCAATCCAGACGATCTCTCCCACGCGTTTGTCAAAGGCAATAAAGCGATGTCGCATCGGCGCTTGCTCGCCCCAACCCATGTACAAACAACTGATGATCACGAGATTCTCATCCACCAGCGGCGTGTGCGTGCGTCCACCGTAGCCGGAGAAGCGCCCGAATTCCTCGGTGAGCGAGCGTTGCCACAAAATTTTGCCGTCGCGATTATAGCAGATGAACATGCCGCCGACGCCGCTCGCATAAATGTTACCGGTCTCCGGATCGCCGGCGAGACTTGCCCAGCCGACGCGATTGAACGGCACCGTGGTTTGAAAAACGTTGAAGCGGTTTTCCCAAATCAGCTTGCCATCCCGCGCATCGAAACATGCCACTTGCTCTTGGCGCCGCAAGCCTTCGCCCGCGCGCCCAATCACATAAACGCGGCCATTCATGATTACCGGTGTGGAGCGTCCGATGAAATCAGTTTTCCACACAAGATTTTCGCCATTCAGCGACCATGTTGAAACCAAACCGGTTTCAGTGGAAACGCCGTTTTGACTTGGACCGCGCCAGTTCGGCCAATCCTGCGCCAACACCGCACAAGCCAGCAACAGCGTAGCGCTCAAAACTCGGATAAGAGGTTTTTGCATCATGTCAAAGCTCTCTCACTAAGGAATGTCAATCTTAAGTTTTACACGCCAATTCAATTTAACCAACCACTTCTTGACAGCATCAACAAGGAATCTGCCGGTTAATCATTATAACGACACCTGTAATCTACACTTCGTTGCATAGAGTGTCAAGGGCATTTTTCGGCATTAAATAAAATTTCTTGATGAAATCTCGCTTGCTTTTACCAATAAATTCGATAAATTTATACATGGGTGAGCAGCGCAAATGGTAGAAAAAAAATCGGGATAAGGATTATAACTGGGAGTTTTTGCGGAGATCGAATATGGTTCATGAAAAGATTGCGCCCGGACTGATGCTGGCGCTGGAAGATTATCATGCGAAGGGCGCCGCCGGACTGGCAGCGCACAAAAAATTACTCGGTGTCATTGTTGAAGAAGGCAGCCCGCGCCCGCCGCGAGCGGTGGTGTTTATTCGCTGCGCCGCCGAAGCAAATTTCGAGCATCTGCGGGCGAATAACATTCGTGTCAACCAGCGCAACGGCGCCGTACGCACGGCGTTTCTCCCTCTCGCCGGTTTGGGGGAATTGTCAGATGAAAAAGAAATCCGGCGCATCATTCCCTCGCGCTTTGTGCAGCCCTTTATGGATGTAGCGCCGGGCAAAGTGCACCTGCCGGAATTTCGTTTGCAAACCAATTTGAGCGGCAAAGGGGTCATCATCGGCATCGTGGACAGCGGGATTGATCCGCAACATCCGGCGTTTCAAGGACGCATCCTGCGCATTTGGGATCAAACTCTGCCGGGGCCGGGCGTCGCGGAAGGTGATTACGGCGCGGAGTTCACAGGGCCGTTATTGACGGTTTCGCGAGATACCCACGGACACGGTACGCATGTCGCTGGCATTGCTTGCGGCGCCGATGCAACTTATGGCGGGGTCGCGCCCAGCGCGGAATTGATTGTCGTGAAATCATCTTTTCAAGAAGCGCATATCGCGGATGCCGTGCGCTATATTTTTAGAATCGCGGGTGAATTAGGACGGCCCGTTGTGGTAAATTTAAGCCTCGGCGGCCATGGCGATCCTCACGATGGCACCGACCCGCTATCGCAAATCATCGATGCCGAATGTGGCCCGGGCCGTATCGTTTGCTGCGCCGCCGGTAACGAAGGCAACGATAATATTCATGCGCAAATCGCGGTGCCGCAGGGCGGCAATCGTACCATTCTCTTTCACGTGCCCCCCTCGGCCGGCGAAGATGCCGTGCGTTTCGCGGCATTGAATGGCTGGTATTCCGGCCAGGATCAATTTGAAATTGCCGTGCGCTCACCGAATGGATTTCAGACGCCCTATCAGGGAGTCATCAAAGCCGGCTCGCCGACGCAAATTTATGCGTTGACCGATGGCCGCGTCCGGATTTCCACGCCCGATATTGACCCGATCAACAGCGATCATAATTTTCTCATTGAAATTTTACCGGCCCAGGGCGAACGGCAGCCGGTCACGCCCGGTACCTGGCGTTTGCGTTTACGCGGCCTCAGCGTCCATAATGGCCAAGTCGACGTGTGGGCGCTGGATAACAGCCAACGTCTTGATGTTGTGTTTATCGGCCGCAGCGTGCAAGATACCATGAAGATCGGTTCACCCGGCGCCGCGAGCAGCGCCATTACGGTGGCTTCCTACACCACCAAAACGCGCTGGCGTGATCGCGACGGCAGAGCGCAAGAAATGGGCCTGGAGTTGGATGAAATTTCGGACTTCAGCAGCGAGGGCCCATTGCGCAATGGCAGTCACAAACCGGATATTGCGGCACCGGGAGCGATGATCGCGGCGTCACTTTCGCGCGATTCAATCGTTGATCCGAGCTACATCGTGACGCCTGGTTTTCGCATGATGGCCGGAACGAGCATGGCGGCGCCGTTTGTCACTGGCCTGGTCGCGCTGATGCTGGAGCGCGATCCGCAACTTAATCCGGAAACCATCAAAAAATATCTTCGCGACAGCAGCGCCATTCCCAAACAACCTACCGGCAGTTTCGATTCCAAATGGGGCTATGGATTGCTTGATGCATTTAATTTGCTTCGTTTTTTGGAGCCGACGCCGCCGTCTCCAGTGGTGGAAGGAAAAGACCGCGTGCAGGTCGGTGGCGTCCAAGTGAAAAAACGTGTGTAAACGTCTCCGCCATGCTATGAGGTAAGGAGTCATGATGAACTATCGCAAACTCGATAGCCGTTTGACCGCCGCTTTGGATGAAATACAAAATGACGGCAACAAAGAATTGGAAGAACCGGCGCTATCCGTTTTTATTCACATGGCCCAGGCGCCAGACTCGACGGCGGCCAGATTTCTAAAAGGAATCGGCGTGCAATTAACTGCTAAACCACAACAGATTGTCACGGCGAAAGTTTCGCCGCGCGACGTGGAAGAATTATCCCAAAAACCCTGGGTGCGCTACGTTCGGCTGTCGCAAAAAATGCGGATGTTAAACACAAAATAATGCTTGTGTAGAAGCTCGATAGAAATGTCATGGTTTTGTCCACAATAGAAATGTCAGGAG
>CAYUVM010000081.1:0-11448 GCA_964447935.1 uncultured Cytophagia bacterium
CTTTCATCGTGAATGATCAGCTCGAATTTATTCGCCACAACCGGCTTGGTTTTGATAAAGAGCAGGTGATCGTCGCAACGCTACGCGGTGAGCACGCGCAAAATAACTGGCCGGTTCTCAAAAACGAATTGCTGCGTCATCCGCAATTCCTTCAGGTGTCTGCTTCCTCCGCGGTACCCGCGGATAAAGGATATTGGATCACCGGCTCGCGCCGCGGCGATTCGGAAGAGCAGAAGGAAATTTATACGCATCAGATTGATTATGATTTCTTCGCAACACTCGACATTAAATTGGCGGCGGGCCGCTTGTTCGCACCCGAATTTCCGAGCGATAGCGCACAAGCTTTCGTCTTGAATGAAGCCGCTGTTAAAGAATTCGGCTGGGAATCCGCCGAAGCCGCGATTGGCCAAAGCTTTGTATGGCTTGGCGCCGGTCCGGAGAATGCAAAAGCGGGAACCGTGGTCGGCGTGGTGAAAGATTTCCATTTCCGTCCGCTTTATGAAGAAATTGCGCCGGCGGTGTTTCATCTCATGCCGTGGGGAAGTGAGTGGTTTGTTGTTCGTGTGCGCCCCAATAGCATGGAACAGGCGCTGGCCGTGCTCAAAACGCAATGGCAGGCGTTCGACCCCCAACATCCGCTCGAGTTTTCTTTCATGGACGAACGGGTCGAGGCACAATATGGCGCCGAAACGCGCCTGCTGAAAATCTTCGGCATCTTTTCCGCATTCGCCATTTTCATTTCCTGTCTCGGCCTTTTCGGTTTGGCCTCATTCACAACCGAGCAGCGCACCAAAGAAATCGGCATTCGCAAAGTGCTGGGCGCTTCGGTGTCTAACATTATTTTAATGCTCTCCAGCGGCTTCACGCGGCTGGTGCTGATTTCAGTCGCCGTCGCCGCGCCGATTGCGTGGTGGGCGATGAATCAATGGTTGCAAAATTTTGCCTATCGCCAGCCAATCGGCCCCGGCGTATTTATCTGGGCCGGCCTGCTGGCGTTGGGAATAGCGTGGCTCACGGTGAGCTATCAATCGCTCAAAGCCGCGCTGGCGAATCCGGTGGAAGCCTTGCGATACGAATAATAAAGTACGAAAAGTATAAGGCGTAAGCAGCGTTGCGTTTTACGCATGGCGCCTTAAAAATGATTGCGAATTAACAACATGATCTCCACATATTTCCGCCTCGCGTGGCGAAATCTGCTCGCGAATAAAACCGTCTCGCTCATCAATGTTTTCGGTTTGTCCATTGCGGTGGCTTGCTGCATCGCCGTGTTTCTTTTTCTCCAAAACTACTGGACGTTGGACAGTTTTCATGAACACGGTGAGCGCATTTTCGTGGTGGAATACGTCACCGAAACCGACGGCGAAAAACAAATCTGGGGCGATGCGCCGGCGCCCATTGCCACCGCGCTGGCCGCGGATTTTCCGCAAGTCGCGCGCGTCGTGCGAATGCAGCGCGAAGGTGTGAAGTTATTCAACAAAGAAAATGCCTTTAATGAAGTGCTCGTGTACGCGGACACGGGCTTTTTCGCAATGTTTACGTTCCCGTTGCAATACGGCGATCCCGGCGCGCTTGCCGATCCGAATGCCGTTATCCTGAGCGCGGACATGGCGAAAAAATATTTCGGCGAGGAAATGCCCATAGGCCGCACGCTCACGCTGGTAACCGACGATCAAGAACGCAAACAATTTATCGTGCAAGGCGTGGCCAAACCTTTTCCGAACAACATTGGCTTTGCTTTCAATCTTTTGACCGGCTACCACTCCGTTCATAAAACGCTGAAGACGCAAAATTGGAAATTCGGCGCGAACAACAGCGTTTTTTTACAACTGCGGCAACCGGAAGACGCCGCCTTGCTCACGCCGCAAATGTCGCGCTATTTGGCGATGTTCAATGCCGGCAATCCCGAGGCCAACATCACCGCTTTCGTACTCGACAATCTGCGCCACCCGATGCCCGGAGCATACGACGTCAACCGCCGGCCTGCGGAAGCGCCTCATCCCGTGCTGACGCTGATGTTCTCTCTCATCGCGCTGACAATGATGGCGCTGTCCTGCTTCAATTACGTGAATATCTCGCTTGGCGGCGTGTCGCGGCGCTTGAAAGAAATCGGCATTCGCAAAGTCATGGGCGGCCAGCGCGAGCAGCTTATCGCGCAATTCATGTCGGAAAATCTGTTGCTCTGTTTTGTCGCGCTGCTGCTTGGACTGATGATCACGGAGGCGTTTCTCGTGCCGCTGTTGAACGCGAACTTCGTGTTGAAAATAAAATTCTCTTTAATCGAGAATACTGGCCTGTGGTTGATGCTCGCGGGCTTGCTCGCGCTCACAGCGCTGGCGTCCGGTGCGTATCCTTCACTCTATGTTTCATCGTTCAAGCCGGTGGCCATTTTCACCGGCAGACTGAAATTTTCCGGCAAGAATTTTTTGCGCCGCGCTTTGTTGACCGCGCAGTTTGCGCTGGCGTTCCTGGCAGTGATCATCACCGTCATGCTGTTGACGACGATTCGCGTGTGGGAAAAACTCACCTGGGGCTATGATCCCGGCCAGACTGTAGTCGTGCAACTCAACGATAGCCAGCAATTTTCTTTGCTGCGCAATGAAATTTTGCAAAACCCCAACGTGCTTCGCGTTGCCGGTTCTGTGCATCACGTTGGGCAAGCCTGGCGTCCGGAGATCTTTCAAATCGGCGAAGCCCAACAAAAGGCGTCGCGCTATGATATCGGCGCCGATTATCCGGAAGCGCTCGGCTTGAATTTAGTCGCCGGACGTTTTTTTGATTCGAATCGCCGCGTCGAAGATGAAAACGCGGTGGTGGTCAACGAAACATTTTTGCGCAAACAAGGCTGGACGGAAGCTCTTGGCAAGCAAGTGCGGATTGAGACGAAAGATTACACCATCGTGGGCGTCGTCGGCGATTTCAAGCTTTTCGCCACCGGCGCCACGCGACCGACGCTGTTCTTTCGCGCCGAAGAAAACACGTTCAGCAACCTCGTCGTGCAGTTCGCGCCCGGTAGCGGCAAACAAGTCGCCGCGCAAATCGAACAGGATTGGCAGCGGCTTTTTCCCAACATGCCGGCCAATCATTTTTTTCAGAGCGAAGTTTTTGACGGCTTCTATCAGACTTTTCACAAGCTGTCCAATAGTTTCGGCTACATCGCCGGACTCGCACTGGTGATTGCCTGCATGGGCTTGTACGGTTTGGCCGCGCAACATTTTGCCCGGCGCTTGAAAGAAGTCGGCGTGCGCAAAATGCTCGGCGCTACGGTCGCGCAAATTCTTTTGTTGATCAATCGCGAATTTATGATTTTACTTTTAGCCGCGGGCGCGTTTGCGACCGCGCTGAGTTTTATCGGCGTTCGCGTTTTGCTGCAACAGGCGGAAAGATATGTCGGAAATTACGCGCCCGGCCTCGGCCCGTTTCTGCTGGCCAATCTGCTCGTCTTCCTCACCGCCGCCATCGCCATCGGGCGGCAATCGTGGAACGTGACGAAAGTGAATCCCTCGGAGATGCTGCGCAACACCGAATGAGCGGAAGGCGAAGAAACCTCGTGCAAAGCGGCGCCATGCGCCATACAAAGGAGAATCATGTCCAAGAATTACCTCATCACCGCTTTACGCAGCCTGTCACGGCGTAAAGGACATTCATTTATCAACATCGCCGGCCTCACGTTCGGCTTGGCTTGTTGCTTGATTATTTTTCAGTACGTGGCTTTCGAATACAGCTTCGATGATTTCAATACCAACGCAGCACAGCTTTATCGCGTGAAACAAACGACAATCAGAGGCGGCGGTGCGCCGGAAATTGGAGCGTTGAGCGGTTATGCCATGGGTCCGGCTCTCGCGCAAAACGTGCCCGAAGTTGTCCGCTTCGCGCGGGTTCATCCTGATTACTCCGATCCCGTAATTGCGAATGCCGCCGCGCCGGAAAAAGTTTTCAAAGAAGAGCGCGTGTATTACGCCGATGCGGCACTTCTGCAAATGTTTTCTTATCCGCTGGTTTTGGGTGATCAAGCCCAAGCGCTCGCCGCGCCGAACACGATCATCATCTCTGAGACGATGGCACGGAAATATTTCGGCGATGAGAACCCCCTCGGCAAAGCGCTCAATGTGAATGGATGGATAGACGGCACTTTCAGCGTCAACGGTGTGTTTCGCGATGCGCCTGCCAATTCGCATTTACAATTCGATTTTTTGCTTTCGATCCCTGATTTGCTGGAAAAGAGCGACTATAAAGACCCCAAACACGGCTGGACGTGGAGCAATTTTATTAACTATGTGCAGCTTCGTGGAGATGCAAAGGTCGCTGCGGTCGAGCAGAAATTTACGGATGTGCTTTTGCGCAACCGGGGCGAAGATTTCAAACGCACGAACACGAAGGCGAGTTTGGGCGTGCAACCTTTACGCGACATTCATCTCAACGATGCCGTGTTCGCGCCGAAAGCCGTGCAGGGGAGCCAGCGCACGGTGTATTTCTTCGTGATCATCGCCTTCATCACGCTGGTGATCGCATTGGTGAATTATGTCAATCTCGCCACGGCGCGTTCGCTCGATCGCAGCCGCGAGGTCGGTGTGCGCAAAGTCGTTGGTGCGCAGCGCGGGCAACTCGTTTTGCAGTTTCTCCTGGAATCGGCGCTTACCAATTTCGCGGCATTCGTGTTTGCGCTTGTGCTGGCGGAAATTCTGCGGCCGTTCGTCAATCATCTTGCCGGTGTACAGCTCACAGAATGGGCGTGGGCGAATCCAACCTTGTGGCTCGCGGCTCTCGCGATGTTTTTTGCCGGCACATTGCTGGCAGGATTGCACCCGGCCTTTGCGCTTTCCTCGTTTAGGCCGGTAGCTGTGCTCAAAGCCAAAGCGGGCTCTACTTCAACACGCTTGTGGCTGCGGCAAGGACTTGTGGTGTTGCAATTCGCCGCTTCAGTCGGGTTACTCGCGGGAACCGTTATTGTATTTGTACAACTCGATCACATGCAAAACCTGGATCTCGGCATCAACTTGGAGCAAATTTTAACCGTGGCCGGCCCGCGTGTGCTTACCGAAGGCACGGAGAGTGAGCAAGCCATTCAGCGCTTGATGAACGAATTGCGGCAGGTTCCGGCCGTGCGGCAGATCGCCACTTCAAGTGCGCTGCCCGGCCGCGGCTTCAATTGGTATTCTTCAAACTTGCGCCGCGAGTCTGCTGACCCTTCCACCAATGTGCGCGGCGCGCTGGCATGGATCGATTCGAACTTTGCCTCACTGTACGGCCTTGAATTGATTACCGGCAATGGGTTCGAAGGCATTTCAGCAAGCACTCCCGAAGGCGTGCCGCGTCCGGTCATTCTTAATGAATCTGCAGTCAAGGCTGTGGGCTTCGATACGCCCACCGCGGCGCTGCAACAATTGATCAACATGGGCAGTTCGACGTTCAGAATCGTTGGCGTGTTTAAAGATTTTAATTGGTCTTCGGCGCATGAACAAATAGAAAACGCGCTGTTCACGATTACACCAACCGGCGGCCAACTTTCCATTAAGTTGAGCACGGAAAATTTACCGCAAACACTGGCGGCCGTCGAGCGTATTTACCGCACGCTCTTTCCCGGCAATCCGTTTAATTATAGCTTCGTGGATGAAAAGTTTGCGGAACAGTATCGCAACGATCGGCGCTTTGCCGCGCTGTTCAGCGTCTTTGCCGGTCTGGCAATTTTGATCGCCTGTTTGGGCCTCTTCGGGTTGGCCTCTTTTGCGGCCCAGCAACGCACCAAAGAAATCGGCATCCGGAAAGTGCTCGGCGCTTCGGTGTCCGGTATCGTGGCACTACTCTCAAAAGAATTTGTCAAACTGGTTTTGGCGGCCAATCTCATCGCGTGGCCGCTGACCTATGTCGTGATGAACAACTGGCTGCGTGATTTCGCGTATCGCATCGATATCGGTTGGTGGGTGTTTGCGCTCGCCGGCGTCATGGCCTTACTTATTGCGCTGCTGACCGTGAGCACGCAGGCGATCAAAGCGGCGCTGGCGAATCCAGTCGAAGCACTGCGGTATGAGTGAACGCGTTGCTTGTCGCTGGTTTCTGGTTGCTGATTGAACGGTGAGCAACCAGCAACCAGCGATGAGTAACAAGCAATAAGGAACCAGCGAACATGCTCAAAAACTATTTCAAAATCGCGTTGCGCAATTTGCTCAAGCACAAAAGTTACTCTTTCATTAACCTTTGCGGGCTTGCCCTCGGTCTGGCTTGTTGCATCCTACTCGCAAATTTGATTCTGAGCGAGCTTTCGTATGACAAATTTCACGAAAAGGCGACGCGCATTCACCGCGTGATTCTTGCGATCAAAGGCGAGACGGAAACTTCGACGCCCGCACCGTTAGCTCCGGCGCTCGAACAGCAAATCCCCGAGATCGAAAGCGCGGTGAGATTTTGGAGAACGCAGGCGGTGGCTCGATATGAGGAAAAAATGTTTATCGAACCGATTCTTTTCACTGATCCGGCGTTTCTCGAGATGTTCAGTTTTCCGCTTGCGCAGGGTAATGCCGCGCAAGCGCTGAAAGATCCCAACAGTGTGATTTTGAGCGCCGCCATGGCCGAAAAATACTTTGGCAACGAGAATCCCATTGGCAAGGGGATAATTTTTGATTTGGGCAATGAGCCACAGGCGATGGCGGTAACTGGTGTGCTTTTGCCCGTGCCGGAAAATTCGAGCTTGAAATTTGATTTTCTGCTGCCATTTGAAAAAGCCGAGCTCGTGCTCGGCGAAGGGTTCTTGCAGGATTGGGGCAGCTTCGATCCGAATGCATTTGTGTTACTCGCCGATCAGAATCAGATAAAAATAACCGAAGAAAAATTCGTCGCATTCGTTGAAAAAAATCTCAGCGGAATGTTGGCAACTGAGAAGCTCACCCTGAACGATTTTCAAATCAAGCTGCAACCGTTCACGGCATATCATCTCGGCGCGATTAGCGGCAGCAGCGGGTTGTCTCCTCGCGGCAATCCGATGATGTTACTCATTCTTTCCGGCATCGCGCTGGCCATCTTGCTCATTGCCTGCTTCAATTTCGCGATTCTTTCTTTGGGGAGATCATCGGGCCGCTTCAAAGAATTTGGCATGCGCAAAGTGCTCGGCGCCGAGCAGCAACAGCTTTTCAAACAGTTTATTTTTGAAACGCTGGCGCTGAGCCTGCTCGCGTTGATTTTGGGAATGGGCGCGGCGGAAGCATTTGCTCCAACCTTCGGCATTCTTGCCGATAGAACATTGGCTTTCGGATACGAGCAATGGCTCTTTTGGGCGGTGTTGACAGGACTGACGCTCTTTGTGGGCTTCGTCGCTGGCGGCTATCCGGCATGGCGGTTTTCAAAATTACAGGCGACGGAAGTTTTTAAAAACAAGCTGAAATTTGGCGGCAAAAATTTTTTCACCCAAGCGCTCGTCGTCACCCAATTTGTGCTCTCCGTTTCTTTTATCACCATCACGCTTTTGATGGCCCAACAGTTTCGTTTTGTTTCGCACAAAGACCTTGGATTCGAGAAAGAACAAATCGTCGTCATTCCCACCCGCGCGGGATTTCAAAATGTCGAGTCAGGCGATAGAATTTTCAACTTCATGAAAAACGAGCTGGCCGGTCATCCCAATATCGTGGCGGTCACGGCCATGTCATTTTCGTTTGCGCGAGGATTATCCAGCACCGGCGTTGAGAAAGACGGAAAAACGGTCAAAGTCTTTCATTACCGGTTGGATTACGATCTCATCACCACGCTCGGCATGCAGCTCACCGCCGGCAGAAATTTTTCGCGGGAAATTTCCACTGACGCGCAAGCCGTAATCGTCAATGAAAGCTTTGTCAAGGAATTTGAGCTGACTTTGCCGGTGGTGGGACAGGCATTTACGAAATTCGAAAGCCGCGCCGTGCCTGCGAATCCCGCCATTATCGGTGTCGTAAAAGATTTTCATTTTCAATCCTTGCGCAACGCCATCGAACCAGCGGTTCTTTACGTGCGCCCGTCGATGCCGCTATCGCACATTCTCGTTAAGATCGCGCCGCGCGAAATCGCGATTTCGTTGTCGCTCATTGAGCAAAAATGGAAGCTGGCCAATCCAACTCAGCCGTTCGACTTTTCGTTTTTAGATGCAGACATCGACCGGCAATACCGCGCCGAAAAACGTATGGAAACGATCGTTACCTATGCCGCCGTGTTTGCGATTTTTATTTCATGCCTCGGGCTGTTTGGGCTGGCTTCATTCGCCGCCGAGCAGCGCACCAAGGAAATCGGCATCCGCAAAGTGTTCGGCGCCAGCGTCGCCAATTTGATCGACCTGCTTTCGCAGGATTTTCTCCGGCTTGTTCTAATCGCCAATTTCATCGCCTGGCCAGTGGCGTATTTCGTGATGGCGAAATGGCTTGGAAATTTCGCGTATCGCATCGAAATCGCGTGGTGGATGTTCGCGTTGACCGGCGGGCTGGCGTTACTCATCGCGCTGCTGACCGTGAGCACACAAGCGATCAAAGCCGCGCTGACGAATCCAGTTGAAGCGCTGCGGTATGAATAAAGCAAAAAAAGCATGAGACAAAGACATTTCAGTATTTAATCTCAGACCTAAGACTTCGGAATATACCACAAAAGGAACCAACATGAACTTGAAGGAAATTTTGCAAAAGATCGTTGACAATGGTGATGCAATTTTACTGAGCGACAAAGAAAAAGATTGGGAAGCGAGTGATTTGTTGAGCGGGCTTTCTGAGCGCACATTGAAAACGCCGGCGCATTTGCAACAAGGCATGTACATCGCCGAGATCAGCCCCGCCGGTTATCTCGGGCGGGTGATGTTTAAGGTGAAACAGAAAGCGTAACGCAGAGGGCAAAACGCATAGCGCAGCGAAACTCTATACGCTTTGCGAAAATAGACTTCGGATATCGAACCCAAGATCTCGGACTTTACATGTTCAAAAACTACCTCCTTATCGCTGCCAGAAATTTGCGCAAGAATCTTGCGTATTCGTTCATCAATATTTTCGGCCTTGCGGTCGGCATGGCCTGTTGTGGCGTTATTTTGCTCTACATTCAAAGAGAAGTGAGTTATGATCGCTATCACCCCGATCACGCGCAGTTGTATCGTGTGGCGATTTGGAAAGACGCCACCGGCCTCAAACAGGGACAGGCCAGCGTGACGTATGAATTGGCAAACGTCTTACGCAAGGAATATCCCGAAGTCCTCGCGGCGGCACGGCTTTATCGCACCACGCAAACACCGGTGGTTAAGATTGATGATCGACAGTTTCCCGAGGAAAATTTTTATTTTGCCGACAGCACGATCTTCGGCTTGTTTGCGCTGCCTTTATTGAAAGGCGAAGTTGCGACGGCGCTGGCGCAGCCTAATTCTATCGTGTTGAGCCGCGGCCTGGCAGAGAAATATTTTCGCAGTTTCGACGTGATTGGAAGAGTCATTGCTGTCAATCTTAACAATCGCGACCTTGATTTTAAAATCACCGGCGTGCTGGCAAACGCGCCGGAGAACACGCATTTCAAATACGAGGCGCTGCTCTCGTTTCATAATGTCGATCAAGCGACCAATTTCACGGATGTTTTGAAGAGCTGGTTTGCGTACAGTTTTTGGACTTATGTGAAACTGCCGGCGGGCTATCCGCCGGCGGCGTTTGAAGCGAAGCTGTCCCAGGTCGTTAAGAAATATTTTCCGCCCACACGGCAAAATTCTCAACTCTTTTTGCAGCCGGTGACGGCGATTCATCTTACTTCCCAACTCGAGGGTGAAATCGAAGGCAATAATAACATCATTTATATTTATATTTTTGCAGCCATCGCGTTGCTCGTGCTCGTTATTGCATGCATCAATTTTATGAACCTCACCACCGCGCGCTCGCTGCAACGCGCAAAAGAGGTTGGCATGCGCAAAGTGCTGGGTGCCTATCGTTTGCAGCTCGTCAAGCAATTTCTCGCCGAAGCGATGCTCGTGAGCGGCGTGGCCGTGGTTTTGGGCATGGGTTTGATCGAGCTGTTTCTCACGATTTTCAATAATCTTTCCACGATGCAACTGCACTTGAATTTGTTTGGCAACGGCCTGTGGGTGCTGGGCTTCATAGCGTTGGGTTTGTTGATCGGGCTGCTTTCCGGAATTTATCCGGCGTTTTTTCTTTCGGCGTTTCAGCCGAGCAAGACCTTGAAAGGCGTGTTTGCCAAAACCGCCGGAGCAAGATTGCGCAAAGGCTTGGTGGTTGTTCAAATGGCTGTGACCGTTATATTGCTCATCGCTATCGCCACGATTTCGCAGCAATTACAATTTATCCATAACAAAAACCTCGGTTTCCAAAAAGAGCAAATGCTGCTCCTCAAATCTGCCGGCACGAAACTGGCGACCTCGCTGGCAAGTTTTGAAACTTTCAAAGGGCAGCTTTTGCAAACGCCCAATGTGCACGGCGTCACGCGTATTTCCGCGCCGATAGGAAAGGGCTTCCCGATTCGCTCGGTTTTCTTTAAAGAAATTATCGAAAGCGAAAAAGTCGCGGTGCCGTTCATTTTCGCCGGACATGATTTCGCCACGGTGTACAATCTCGAAATGGTTGCCGGCCGTGATTTCTCCAAAGCATTTTCGACTGACACGAATTTTGTTTATCTCATTAATGAGGCGGCAGCGAAGCAGTATGATTTAAACCCGGCGATTGGCCGCGTGATTGCCAGTGGGGATCGTAATCCGCAGCGTGGACCGATTGTCGGTGTGGTCAAAGATTTTCATTTCGCGCCCCTACACCAAAAAATCGAGCCGCTCGTCATTGGCCTGTTTAACGGCCCGTTGCAATATATTTCGGTCAAATTAACTTCTCGGGAGCTTGCCCAAACCATTGGCCAAATTGAAAAACTGTGGGCACAAATCGAGCCGGATCGCCCGCTGGAATTTTCTTTTCTCGACGATCAGCTTGATCAAGCGTACCGCTTTGAAGCGCAGCTTGGAAAAATTGTGAGTTATTTTACCGCACTCGCCATCTTCATCGCCTGCCTCGGCTTGTTCGGCATGGCGTCTTTTGCCGCGGAACAGCGCACTAAAGAGATTGGCATCCGCAAAGTGTTGGGTGCTTCGGTGTCCGGCGTCATTGCGTTACTGTCAAGAGATTTTGCGCAACTCGTTTTCTGGGGCTTTATGATCGCGACGCTACCGGCGTACTTGGCGATGAACCGTTGGCTGAATGATTTTGCTTACCGTATTGCGCTCGGCCCCGGCATCTTCCTCTTCGCCGGCCTTGCCGCCTTTGCCATTGCGCTGTTGACGGTGAGCTATCAATCGATTAGAGCGGCGCTGACCAACCCGGTTGAGGCTCTTCGCTATGAATGAGGCAACGAGATGAAATCCCGTTGCACGGGATGGAAGCATTGTGATACGATTGAGGATAAATCAATAAAAAGGACAAATTCACCTGTTCGATAGCCGGCTTCGAACCTCGAACAAGAGACCTCGGAATTTCT
>CAYUVM010000082.1:0-11396 GCA_964447935.1 uncultured Cytophagia bacterium
TTATTTCGTTAATTTAAAAAAAACGTTTTTAAAATAAGCGAACGAAGAGTCATAATCAATACTGTCGCAGCACGCCGCTGCCTTTCCTACGCACCGCAAATCTATTTCAATCACGCACTTTATTGGATAACAAACAAGGGCTTTCAGCCCTGGCCTGCCTGGAGCCGTTGCCAGGCCAGGCATGACATTTTCCTTTTATTTTTGAAAACATCAATAAATCGAGCAACGAGCAACCAGCTACTACTGTGTCAACGCAAACACCACGATATTCGTTCCCACTTGCAGGGCTTGTTCGCGCACGGCGGGCGGGTCGTTGTGGACGTCGGGATCGGCCCAGCCGTCGGAGATGTTGGTTTCCCACGTGTAATACGCGATCATGCGGCCTTCGTGAAACAGGCCAAACGCTTTCGGCGGACGGCCGTCGTGCTCGTGCGTTTTCGGCACGCCGTTGGGAAAATCAAAATGGCAATGATAAATCCGATGGCTGAACGGAATCTCCACCCACTGCTTGTCCGGAAAAACTTTTTTCATTTCCTCGCGGAAAAATTTGTCCATGCCGTAATCGTCGTCGGCATAGAGAAAGCCGCCGCCGAGCAGATACTCGCGCAAGCGCCGCGCTTCTTCTTGCGAAAACGAGATGCGGCCGTGTCCGGTCATGAAAATCATTGCCTGCGCAAACAGTGCCTCTTCCATCAGCTCGACGTGCTGCTCGTCATTCGCCAGGTTCATCGTCGTGTGCTGCCGCATGAACTTGAGCAAATTCGGAATCGCCGAGGGATCGTTGTACCAATCCCCGCCGCCGTGGTATTTGACGCGCGCGAGGGCGAAGGCGCTGGAAGCGGCGGTTTGGCTGAAAACCACCGGCGTAATTCCCCAACAAAACAACAGCGCTAAAAAAAAATTGACTCTCCGGTTTATCATAAGTTGATTTCTGATAGAAAATTTCTACGTCGAATTTTCAGACAAACTAAAAACTGAAGTCCTTTGGGCAGCATTGAACCCGACTAATTTTTAAACCACCACGAAGACATCAAGTCACTAAGCCCGCCCTGCCAAAGCCATAGGCAGGCCAGGGAAAAGCTTTATAATAGCGCCTTTTGTTTTTTCGTGCCTTCGTGCCTTCGTGTCTTAGTGATTAAAAAGCTGTTTGTCGGTCAAAGAGCTTTCAGAATTCTATTCTAAGTTTGGGTGCGTCAGCAATTATAAAGAAAAGACGTTGTAAACGGTGCGGCATTCAATACAGTTTACCAACTTTTTCCCAATTTAGGCAATTAAATTTTTGAGACTTTCCCGATATAAAAAAACTGACCGTCACTCGGAGTAACCGGTCGGTGACCGCGATTCCATTACTGCCCGGGCGCTCAAAGCGCCCGGGCAGTGACTGTGAACAAGCGACTAACCTTCGCCCGCCGCTGCCGCCCGCACGTCTTGCAAAATTCCTGCGGTATCGGCTTTGGCCAATTCATCAAACAAGCGCAGCACGCGTTTGACGATGCCCGCGTCTTTGTTGATGGCCCGCGCCGCGCGAAACGTGGTAGAGACGTTCCGCCGGAACGTCTCTACGCGGAACGTGTCTACGGCGACATGCGGCGGGCCTTCGCACAACGCCAAGCCGGACAAGGCGAGGCCTTTGGCATCCAACGCGGCGTAATTTTGCGCGCTGTGCGCCAACAATTGCTCGGCTTGTTGTACGGCCGCGGCGAACGCTTCATATGCGCGGGTGAAGTCCGACTTGCGCTTAATGTTCTTTTGAGCTTCATGAGCATCGTTGTGCGCAAGTCGGACTTCAATAATGCCCAACAGTGCAAGGACGTTGTGATTATTCTCTGGTACATCATGTTGCCGCGCGGTTTCAGCAGCTTCGCGGGCGGAAAATAAATCATCAGAATAAAAAAGAGCAAGGGCAAGACAGCCATTATTGTAATTGCCAAGAAATGGGCTACTGATTTCTTCCCCAATCTTGACGCCGTTGTGTGCAAACTGAATGGCTTCGGTGTAACGTCCTTCATCAATCAATACTTGCGCCAAGTTGCCGAGAAGATTTCCCTCACCGTGACGATCCCCAACCTCGCGAAAAATTGCCTGCGCCTGCTCGTAATATTTAGTGGCGCGCTTGGCCTGACCAAGGGCTGAATAACGAATGCCCAAATTGCCGAGATTACTTCCTTCGCCGCGCCGATCCCCAATTTCGCGTTGAATCGCCAGCGCCTGCTCGTAATATTCAATCGCGCGGGCAGTCTGGCCGAGAGCGGAATAGCGATTGCCCAGGTTGCCGAGATCACTTCCTTCGCCGTTTCGATCCCCAATCTCGCGGCTAATCGCCAGCGCTTGCTCATGATATTCAATCGCGCGGGCGGTCTGGCCGAGAGCGGAATAGCAACCGCCCAGGTTGCCGAGATCACTTCCTTCGCCGCGTCGATCTCCAATCTTGCGGCTAATCGCCAGCGCCTGCTCGTGATATTCAATGGCGCGGCGGGTCTGGCCGAGAGCGGAATAGCAACTGCCCAGATTGCCGAGGTTACTTCCTTCGCCGCGCCGATCCCCGATTTCGCGATAAATCGTCTGTGCATTTTCGTGATATTCAATTGCACGCGCAGTTTGTCCGAGATCGGAGTTGCAAATACCTAAACAATTAAGTCGGTTAGCTTCGAGTTGCCGATCCCCAATCTCGCGGCTAATCGCCAGCGCTTGCTCGTGATATTCAATCGCGCGGCGGGTCTGGCCGAGAGCGGAATAGCAATTGCCCAGGTTGCCGAGCGATGCGCCTTCGGCCCCTCGATTTTTCTGCTCGCGGCTCATCGCCAACGCGTGCTCATAACATGAAATCGCGCGCTGCACTTGCCCGATGTTCCTATACGCCGAGCCCAAATTGCCGAGGCTTGTGCTCTTCAAATTCGGATCATTGAGCTTGCCCTGCAAATTTTCGTGCAATTCAATCATCAGGCGATAATGACCCCATAAAAGCAAATAGTCAAAGTCGATGTCCGCAAGCACTTCCGCGGCGGTGTCATAATCTTCCGCGGCGCAGCGCAGGTCGATCTCGGCCAGTTGCGGCGCCAAGTCGGCCAGCGTTTTCCAATTCTCGCGCGGCAGCCGGGTTTCGGCAAAATAATTGGCCCCGCGGTCGGCCAACGCAATTTGCGTGAAAGGCGTTTTGTCGTCTAAAACTTCGCGGTCGCCGGCCTCGCCATGGGGCACGCGCGAGAGCGCATACTCACGATCCACTGGATGCAGGTAATAGCCGCCGGCCTCTTTGCGGACAAAGTGCATGTTCACCAAACGGCTCAGCACGGGGCCACTGTTCACGCCGGTGATAAAGGGCTGCAGCAAATAATCCACGGCCGTAGGCGTCACCGGCCGGCGGTAAATCGCCAGCGCCTGCATGACTTTTTGCGCGGTGAGATCGAGGCGATCAAAAGCTTCGCCGACCAAATCGCGCACGACATTTTCGGGTAGTAGCGCCCCGCTCAACGGGGCAGTCTGGAAGACTGCGCTACGGTTTGCAGTGTTATCCAAAATATCTTGCAACGTCGTATCCCGATCAGCCGAGAGAATGGCGCACAACGCTTCGAGGGCGCGCGGATAGCCGCGGGTGCGCAAACGCGCTTCGGCCAGCAAATTCTCCGGCGCGGTTTTCAAACCCAATTTGCCATCGACATCCTTCTCGCGCAAAATATTTTCGGCAAAGGGCGAGGCCAGCCCCTCGTCAAGGTCGAGGCGGGTTTGCCGGGCCGGTTGCACCAACGCAAGCTGGCGCGGCGCCACCCGTGTGGTGATGAGAATTTTCACTGCATGCGCCGGGGCTTGCAGCAGCGCGGCCAGCGCTTCTTCCAGCTCGGCGTCGCGCAGATGCAGCGCCTCGGCATCGACCACGTCTTCAAAATTGTCGAGCAGCACGATCACGCGCCCGTGCGGAAAGGCGGCGAGCAGGCCGCGCATTTTCGCCTCGGCGCTGGCCTGCGGATTTTTGTAGACGCTTTCCAAAGGTTGGGCGGTTTCCGGCGGCAGCAGCTTGAGCAGGTCGGTGAAAAGATCGGGCAGATTGACGCGGCGCGAGCCGACGGCGCTGAGATAAACGATCCCATCCACCACCAGCTCGCCGAGATCATCGGGCAAATGGCCGGCCTCCAACGCTTTCAGCAGGCGGCAGGCCAGCGCAGTTTTGCCGGTGCCGCCGCGGCCCACGAGCGTGAGCACGCGCCGGCTGTCATCGCGCAGAAAATCGCCGATCAATTTGGTTTCGAGGTGGCGATCTTGAAAATAGCTCGGCGCGGTAAACGGCGGCGGGTTGATGAACTTGGTACGCACCGCGCCGCTGATGGGCTTTTGCGGCTCGCGTTCACGCTCTATTCCGGCGGCAATGCTGGCAGCAACGCGTTCTCTCGCGGCTTGAGGATCGTCGGCAATGCGCTGCTGATCGTTAATTTGCTTTTGTAACAGGGTAATATCGTCTTGAATGCGGGCTTGCTGCTGCGGCTCTTTTTCACGCTGCAAATCGCGTTTTGCATCGGCAAGGCGATATTGGAGCGCTTGCAAGGCGCCGGCGGGCGAAGCAAGCCACTGCAAATGCTCGCGCAAACGCGCCAGACCGGTTTCGAAATTGCCGGTGAAATCAATAAATTGGCGCGGCTCCAAACGAAACGGCAGCTCGGCGTCGGCGTGCAAGCGAATGGGAATGACCGGCTTTTTGTATTTCAGGCCGCGCGTCCATTCCTGCTTGCAGGTGCAATTCGGCTGCACGCTGTCGCGCGTCATCACGAAGATGATGCTCTCGCAAGTTTTGATGGCTTCGGCAAGCTGTTCGTCCCAATCCTCGCCGGGGCGCAGTTGGCGTTTATCGAGCCACGCCGGCAGAGCCGGTGGGCCAGCAACAAGTTTATCGCAAAGTTGCAGCGCAAAATCGAGCGCGTCGATCGTCGAATAACTGATGAAGTGATGATTGAGCATGGGGCGATTCCCCGCTGGGATTTTGTGCGTTATTAAACTATTTTAGTAAAACAAAAATTTTTAATTGCTTTTCAGGAATGAAATCGTAGAATAGGTGAATATAACCAGGAAGCGAGTCAAAAACAATATTTTTGTAACGGTTCAGCCTTGATTTTGGTAAGCGGATTGAGCGGGTCAAGCGGATTATAAAATAACTTCGCTGTTGCAGTTATCTGCTAAAACCGTTTTGTCCGCTCACTGATCTTAAAAGTGGGCCGGAGAGTGGAAAATTTTTAAAAGGAGAAACAATGCGCCGAGAGTGGAGCCTTTTATGTTCAAGCCTGTTGTGGGCCGTGGCTGCATTTAGCCAGGCGACGCAGCAGGCCATTTTGCCGCCGGAGTTGCACTGGAACGGCAAGAGTCAGGCGCTGATCGCGCCCAAAAATGATCCGTGGGTCACGCCATCGGAACAAAGCGATTTTGCGCGGACGCCGCGTTATGACGAGACGGTGCAATGGCTGCAAAAACTGGCGGCGGCCGCGCCGGAGCTGAAAATGGTGTCGCTCGGCAAAAGTCCGGAAGGCCGCGACCTGTGGATGGTGATCGCATCGAAGGAGCGTGCGTTTACGCCGGCGGCTTTGCATGCGACGGGCAAGCCGATTTTTCTTGCGCAGGCGGGCATTCATTCCGGCGAGATCGACGGCAAAGACGCGGGCATGATGTTGTTGCGCGATATGACGGTGCGCCACAAAAAACGCGATTTACTCGACGGCGTCAATTTGCTGTTCATTCCGATTTTTAGCGTTGATGCACACGAACGCTTTTCGGCGTTTGGCCGCATCAACCAACGCGGGCCGGTGGAAACCGGCTGGCGCACGACGGCGCGCAATCTGAATTTGAACCGCGATTACGCCAAATTGGATGCGCTCGAAATGCGCGGCCTCATTCGCGCGTTGAATGCATGGAATCCGGATTTGTATTTCGATATTCACGTCACTGACGGCGCGGATTATCAGTATGACATCACGTTTGGCTACAACGGCAAGCACGGCTACTCGCCGGCGATTGCCGGCTGGCTCGACACGTTTTTGCGGCCGGCCATTTATCGCGATTTGCAGGCGCTGGGGCACATTCCCGGTCCATTGATCAGCGGCCCGGCCGATGGCCACGATTTTAAATCGGGCTTGATTGAATGGACGGCGCCGCCGCGTTTTTCCAACGGCTACGGCGACGCGCGCCATTTGCCGACGGTGCTCGTCGAGAATCATTCGTTGAAGCCGTACAAACAGCGGGTGCTCGGCACGTATTTATTGCTGGAGAGTGTGATGCGCGCGCTGGCGCAAGATGGTCGCAAGCTGCGCGAGGCAATTGTCGCCGACCGTAACCGTCGCGTGTCCACGGTTACGCTGTCCTATCGTCTTCCACAAACACCGCCGCTGGAAATGATCGAGTTTTTAGGTGTGGAGGCGCGCACGCTCTCGTCGCGGGTGACAAACAGCGATTTTGTGCAATGGCTGGGGAAGCCGGTGACAATGAAAATCCCGCTGTTGAAAATGAGCGAACCGGCGCTCACCGTGCAGCGCCCGGTCGCGTATTGGATTCCACCGGCGTGGAATGAAGTGATCGAAAGGCTCGCGTTACACGGCATTCAAATGGAAACTCTCACCGCGCCGCGCGAGGTCGAAGTGGAAATGTATCGCATGACCGAGACAACATTGGCGAAGCAGCCGTTTGAAGGGCATGTCGGCGTCACCGGCACGCCGGTTGTCGAGCGGCACCAACGCCGCTTTCCAGCCGGCTCGGTGCGCATTTCCACCGACCAGCCGCTCTGTGAATTGGCGGTGCTGCTGCTCGAACCCAATTCGACGGATTCATTTTATCAATGGGGCTTTTTTCTGGAAATCATGACGCCGACGGAGTATGTGGAAGAATATGTGATGCAACCGATGGCCGAGCGCATGTTGGCGGCGGATGCAAAACTCAAAACGGCGTTTGAGCAAAAACTCAAAGCAGATTCGACGCTGGCAAAAAATCCGCAGGAAAAATTACAATGGCTTTACCGGCACACCCCGTTTTTTGACAGCGAATGGAATTTGTATCCGGTGGCGCGGGAGGTGAAGTAATGAAGAAATATTTACATCAAATGGATAAACTCATCTACGCTGAGACCAGCTTGTCTGATAATGGCGCGCAATGTTCCGCGATCCAATTCTTTGTGATCGGGGACAACCACTTGAGCAAACGGATCATCTCGACGCAGAATCATGTGGCTTCCTTCTTGTCGTTTAAAATAGAAGCCGGCTTTTCCCAATGCTTTGATGCATTCGCGACCGGAAACCCTCGGCAATTTATTCATACAGCCACGAGCAAGGCTTCAAAATTTTCATTGGGAACAGGCAGGCCGTCTTCTTCGAGCGCCGCCACATAACCGTGAATGGCTTCCTTAATATTGGCCAAAGCTTCTTGCTTGGTTTTGCCTTGGCTAATACAACCTGGTAAACTGGGACATTCAGCAACCCAATACCCATCTTCGCCGGGATAAACTATGGCCTGTCGCATATTTTTGACCTCGTTAAATATTTCTGTACACAAAATAAGCAACTTTTTATTGATAGTCAAGCTGGACTCATTTATCACTCCGGCGTCACATACGCCGCAGTAATCCCGCCGTCGACCGTAAATGTCGCGCCGTTGACGTACGCGGATTCATCGCTGGCGAGAAACAGCGCGGCCTGCGCGACTTCGCGGGCTTGCGCCAAACGGCCCATTGGAATGTGTACCATGCGGCGTTGGCGGCGGGCGGGATCGGACAGCAGTTGCGCCAGTAGCGGCGTTTCCACCGGGCCGGGGCAGATCGCGTTGAGACGAATACTTTTCCGCGCAAATTCGACGGCCATCTCGCGCGTCATCGACAGCACACCGCCTTTGCTGGCAGTGTAGGCAATTTGCGAGGTGGCTGCGCCGATCAACGCGACGAACGAGGCGGTGTTGATGATCGACCCGCCCCCGGCGCGCAGCAACGCGGGAATGCCATATTTGCAGCCGAAGAACACGCCTTTCAAATTCACGTTCATCACGAAATCCCAAACCGCCTCTTCCGTTTCCAATACGGAGCCGTCGGCGTCGGGAAAAATGCCGGCGTTGTTGAACAGCACATTGAGTTTGCCGAAAGTTTTCTCCGCGAAATCAATCATCCCTTGCGCTTCTGCTGCTTTTGAAACATCGGCGCGGGTGAAAGCCGCTTCGCCGCCAGCAGTTTTGACAAGCGCGACGGTTTCCTGCCCGGCGGTGGAATTGATATCGACCACGACGACTTTCGCGCCTTCTTGCGCAAATAACCGCGCGGCCTCGCGGCCAATGCCGCTGCCGGCGCCGGTAATCAAAGCTACTTTGTTGGATAAACGCATTTGCTTCCCTTCAAATTAAATGATTATCCATTTCTAACTTGAGAATTTTAAGTTAAAATAGAGCCACAGCGAGTGCTGAGCACAAATGAAAAATACCGTAAATTTCTGGGTGCTCCGTGGCTAACTTAACATTGTCAAACCAAGCTTTTTCCGTGGAGTTCAGGTCTCCCGGTTAAATCGAATAGCCTGCAAGCGGCGTCCCGGAATTCACTTTTTGAATTTTGCCGATGCAGTTTTGCTTAACGCATATTTTTGAGCGCGGCGGTGAGCAGCGTTTCATGATCGCCGTAGCGGGCTTTGTAATCTTCCTGGCTGCGCCGGATCACTTCGTACGCTTCTTCGCGGCCAAAAACGTGCGTGATTTCGCAATGCCGTTTGTCGGAACCGGGCGCGTCTTTGTAAGTGAGAAAATAATGCCGCAGCCGCTCGATCAATCCGGACGGGCAGGCTTCGATCTCCCGCCAACTGTTGTGAATCGCATCGCCCTGCATCACGGCGATAATTTTATCGTCGGCCTCGTTGCCGTCAATCATGCGCAGGCCGCCGATGGGAATGGCATGCAACAGGATGTCGCCGTGCGAAATGGTTTTTTCGGTGAAGACGCAAATATCGAGCGGGTCGCCGTCGCCGACAATGCCCGTGCGGCCGGTGCGCTCCATGCAAAACTCCGCCACCCGTTTGGCGCAATACGTTTGCGGAATCAAGCCGTACAGGCTCGGGCAAATGTTGGAGTATTTCTGCGGGCGGTCCACTTTCAAATGGCCGGTGGCTTTGTCGATTTCATATTTGACGGTGTCGGTCGGCACCATTTCAATGTATGCCGTGACCATCTTCGGCGTTTCGTCGCCGATCGGCACGCCGTGCCACGGATGCGATTTGTACAGGACGCCCAGCATTTTCCAGATTGGGTCGATTGTGTGATGTTTCATTTTGGCGCTCACTATTAATTTGTTGTAATGGTTGCAAAGTTTTTGAAATCACTTGAAAAGTCTATTCAAAACTTTAGCAACATCCGCCGCGCCTTGCGTATTGTCAAGATACAGCCCCGGTGGGCATTTTTCAAGATCTTTGTGACAAAAATTGGTTTTGCTAAAGTCGCCGGAAGTTTTATCTTGTTAGCAACGTTTGCCCGGCGAGAGGACAAGGCTGCTGCACTGCAAAAATTTTTCATAAGAGAATTCGTTTTTAATTCTATAACTGGAGATTTCTAAATGCAAAAACGCTGCATTATCGTCACCGGCGCTTCCAGCGGTATCGGACGCGCTACCGTTCTGCGCTTTGCCGAAGCCAAAGAAAATATCGTTTTAGTCGGCAGAAATTTTGAAGCTCTCGAGGCGGTTGGCAATGAGCTGAAAGCGAAGGGCGCCGAAACTTGTGTCGTCGCCGTTGATCTTTACGAAGAGAGCGCGGCTCCCCAAATCATCGCGACGGCCATGGGAAAATTTTCCCGCCTTGATGTGCTGGTGAATGCCGCCGGAATCATTGCCAACGGCACCATTGAAAACACTACGCTCGCGAGTTGGGATCAGATGATGAACATCAATGTCCGCGTCATTTTTCAGCTTATGCAGGCCGCGACCCCGGCGCTGTTGCAAACCAAGGGCAACATCGTCAACGTTTCCAGCGTGACGGGCACGCGCAGTTTTCCGAATGTGCTGGCGTATTGCGTCAGCAAGGCGGCGCTGGATCAACTCACGCGTTGCGCGGCGCTGGACTTGGCGGCGAAGGGCGTGCGCGTCAATGCAGTGAATCCGGGCGTCGTGGTTACCAATCTGCATCGCCGCAGCGGCTTTGACGAGCAAAAATATGCAACATTTCTCGAGCATTCCAAAACCACGCATCCGCTGGGCCGTGTCGGCACGCCGGAAGAAATCGCGGAGTTGATTTACTTTTTGGCAAGCGACAAAGCTGGCTGGATGACCGGCGAGACCATCAGTATCGACGGCGGCCGGCAACTGACTTGTGCGCGATAAATTTTGGCAGCGGGAAGAGAACGGCAGCGGGAAAAATTAAAAATTGAAACCGAGATTCACATAAACCCGTTGCCGGATATTTTCGTAGCGGCCATAAGAAATACTGAGCGGGCCTAACGGGGTCTCATAACCGAGGTTAACGCCGAAGGCTTGGTTGAATTGGCGAAAACGCGTATCCGGTTTATCGAGCAGATCATAACGCAGGCTCAAATGTAAAGTCGGCAACGGCTTGTAACGGAATTGGTAACGATATTCCAAGCTGCCGATAGCGAAACGGCGGCGAATAAACTCCTGCTCGCGCAGGCCATAAACCTCATCCGGCCCACCGAGGCGAAACTGTTCGCTAAAAAGCGCATTGAAGCTGGCCAAGCCGAAACTGAGGCGCGGGTGAATGGTGTGCGGGCCGCGCGAGTGAAACGTTTCCATTTTTAATGAAAAGCGCAGAAAAGATTCAAACGGCTCTTTTTCGACGAGATCGGCATTGAGGTTTTCAAACACGGCATGAAAATAACGGCCGCGCCGGGGAAACGGCAACTGATCGCGCGTATCGACAATCGAACGGAGCGTGAGCGTGTTCAATGTCGAATTATTTGGCCCGAAGGCGTTTAAATTTCTCAACGTCACTTCTTCCACCCGCCATTCGAGCGAAACCACGCCGAAGCGCCGGATCTGCTGGCCCAGCGTCACATTGCCTCCCAACCTTTCTTCGCGATATTCCCGCGTCGAGTCGCTCTGCAAAGCTAAATAGACAAAGTTGTCGCGCCATTGCCGATACAGGCTGCTGGAAAAACTGATATAGGTTTTCAATAAACGATCGTTGCGCAGCGACAGGCGCGTCACCAGATCACGGTTGCCGATTTCTTGATACGCAAAAATTTTACTGCCCGCCCCGAACGCATTTTCATCACCCAATTCGAGAAAGGCGCGGGTTTTACGCTCCGTATCGTAGCGCCCGCCCAGCCGTAATACCGCTGAGGGTTTTTCCTGCACTTTGATTTTCACCACGGCGCCCTTAACGCCGCGTTGAATATTCAAGGTGACTTAAACAAAAAGGCCCGTGCTGTGAATATTGTCGATGCCGCGGCGGCTG
>CAYUVM010000083.1:0-11384 GCA_964447935.1 uncultured Cytophagia bacterium
AATTTCGCGTTCGAGGAGGGATTGGACATGACGCGGCGGTTAAAAGCGACCGGCGAGCGCCTTGGCAAAACCGTTGGTGTAAAATTCAGCAATACGCTGGAGGTGGTCAATAAAGGGAAGTTTTTCTCTGACGAAATTATGTATCTTTCCGGCCCGCCGCTGCATGTGCTGGCGATGGCGCTGGTCGCAGAGTGGCGCAAAGTTTTTGGCGCCGCAATGCCGATCTCGTTTTCGGCCGGCATCGATCAACACAATTTCGCCGATGCCGTCGCCGCCGGCTTGACGCCGATTACAACGTGCTCCGATTTGCTCAAGCCCGGCGGCTACGGACGATTATATAAATACCTCGCGAATCTTGAAAACAAAATGCAAGAAGTTGGCGCAACGAGTATTGATGAATATATATTAAAATGGAATGCAACAGCAATAGAACCAGTGAACACCGAGGCGGTTGAGCGGGCCAAAATCAAAAACACTGCCGCGGTGATGGAAAAAGTTGTGGCCGACTCGCGTTACACCCAAACGAAAAATAAATCAGTGCCGCGAAAAATCGACAGCCACCTCGTGCTGTTCGATTGCATTAATTGCGATAAATGCATTCCGGTTTGCCCGAATGATGCGAATTTCTATTATGCACTACCGCCGCTTGAAATCGCGTATGTAAATTTTCGCCTTGGGCCCGAGGGAATTGAAGAAATTCCCGGGGGTGTTTTGAAAATTGCGGCGTCGCATCAAATTGCCAATTTCGCCGATTTTTGCAACGAGTGCGGCAACTGTGACGTGTTTTGCCCGGAGTACGGCGGCCCGTACATTAAAAAGCCGCGTTTTTTCAGCAGCCGGGAAACGTGGGAGCAACAGGCGCTGCACAACGGTTTCTTTTTTGAAAAACAAAACGGCGTCCAAAAACTCTGGGGCCGCATTGAAAATACAACTTATGTTTTGCAGCTTGAGGGACGCACGCAACGTGCGAGTTTTTTTGATGAGGCCATCGTCGTTGAAATCGATTGGCCAACCGGGAAGGTTTTACAAACCCGCGCGCTACAAGCACAGCGAGATGGACATGTTTTGAGCATGATGAGGTATCATCAAATGGCGGCGCTGTGGCGCGGTGTCATTGAAGCGAAAGCCAGCAACTACTTGCAACTTTATGCGGAATAACTGCCTGCCGGCAAAAATTGACTGAGGTATTTATTCCGCATAAAGCCTGCGATTTAAGTTTCTTGTGTAATGCTAAAAGGATACGGCGAACTCGGTGTCGTAATGAGGGTCATTCCAGCTTGGGGGAGGCGATCAAGCGTGCGCGAAATGCCTGGCGTCGAATAAAGAGCGTGAAGTTTCGCGTCGAGGCTGGTGCCGTTGACTCTCAACCGGCTTGGGTTTTTCGCTGACGGCGGGTTTGGCCTTTTCCACAATCAGAACGTTGTTTTGGCGAATTTCACTTACGGAGGTGACATTGCTTTGGCAAATTTCCAAAACATCCGCAGATCGGCTCGTGATTTGGTGGAAAAGATTTTCCACTTCGTTCGTCGTGGTGGTTTCCGCGACCACAATGATATTTTCACCTTTATGCACGCCATAAACCGCCAATTGCGGAATGTGACCGAGTAAACGCGAAACTTCCATGGCTTTGGAAGGCGTTACTTTGACAATCATACTGGTAATTAACATGACAATGCTCTCTGAATAAAGACTTGCAATTAGATTGAATTCTGAAATTGACCATAACAGCAGTTGAGAATTTTTTAAAATGGCGCCGTCAGCAGATAACGCTTTTTTTGAGCGTTGGCTTCTTCACTGTTGCACAGCTCTCAACGGCCTATTACTTCTGCAAGCCTTGTGCCGCTATATTTGAAAATACGCTCGGGATGTCACGGTGAAAGTTATTTTAAAAGAATACAGTTAGTTGTAAGTCGTCGCATCGGCATTTTTTTAATCCATCGCATATTTGGAAAATTAAATTGGAATATTTCATTTCACTCGCGTGGTGGGTTTTGCCCATCAGCGCCATATTCTGTTACAGTATTCACGAACAGAATCGAGAATTGAAATAAGCATAATGCATTACGCTTGAATCTGATTTAAGGCCTTACGCAAGTTGGACACCGCTTCATCGGCGCTGACGCGAACCATGCCCAACATTACCATTTTTTCAAACAGCACGATTAAAATAAAATTTGAATTGATTCCATAAATAAAAAGATTTCGCCGCTCGCCTTCTTGAAGAAGTGAAATAAAATTCTGATTTTCGCCGAGTTGGCGATTGATTTCGCGGGTTGCCGCCATTTGGCCGGTGGATAATTTCGCGATCATTTCAAGATCCGTCTGTGGCGGCAACTCGGTTGCGGGGTTTTTGCAGTAAGCCAACGGTACGCCATTGCAATCGGCGAACAAGACGAGATCGGCGCGGGTGCGTTGCGTGAGGTGGCGCAAAATCTTCGGTACCGGGGTGAACTCCAATTGTTGCGGAGTTAATGCCTCATCCGTTTGGAAAGAATGCGAAGAATGGGGCGCCGTCGCCTCGACCACAGGCGAGAGGTCCGGGCTACTACTTGTGACCGTGGAATTGCGCAACTGGGGCGCCGGCAATTCCATCTCTGGGACGGGTACAATAACTTCGCTGCTTTGCCGATCCTCTATCACGAGACCTGGAACGCTCGGCAGGGTTTCTCCTTTGGCACTCAAATGGAGGGGCACGATGGTGAACGTCTCCGCCTCGGGTTGGGGATGAGAGTTTTCGGGCGGCGGTAATTCGATCAGAGGGGCAGGCCAGGCGGCTTCGTCGGGTGCCAGATATTCCTTCGCGGAACTAGAGACGCCCGGCTCCGCCTCTCCGGTTTCGTTCAAGCGGATGGGATCAATGGTGAACGAATCATTTTGCGGTTGGCGCTGAAATTTTTCTCTTAGCTTTTTGAGAGAAATGCGGCCAAACCAGTTGGTGAGTGATAATGACATAGGTGCAAGCCTTCCAAATGAGATGCGTCGAAAAACTAAAATACCGAACCCCCCGACGAGAAAGTTAGCGGCCCACATGGCCACAAATGGTGAAACCATTTGCCGATCCGCCAGATCTTCTCCGCCAATTAGAAAAGCCCAATAGAGCAAAAAAAAACCAAGGCTCAAACTCACGCCGGTGGTCAGGTCGCCGCGCCGGGCCAAAACGCCCATCGGAGCGCCAATGAGCACAAAAACGAAGCAGGCCACCGGGATCGCATACTTTTTGTGAATTTCAACCATTAGCGATTGCACCGTCTGTTGGCGTTCCTGCATTTCCGTGAGGAGGCTGGTGATTTGCGCCAGGAGCTGTTTTTGCTGTGCCAGGAAGCTCGCGTGCGGTCGAGGTGTAAGCAGAAAATGGACCAGACTATCAGGAACAAGACTGAAAGTGCGGTTGAAATACGGATAAATATTCATGCCAACCAAAAGATTGATGCGTTGTGCCAGCCAAACTATTCTGGCCCGAATTTCTTCGGTTTCCTGCTGCATTGCTGCCGCGCTTTTTTCACGGTCGGTGCGGGTGTCGGTTTCGCGGCGCTGCCAAAACATGCCTTCCTGCGCTTGCAGCGACATGGAATGTTTGGTGAATTTGACGCGCCGGAATTCTTCCAGTTTTTTAATATTAACTTCTTGAATCTCGCCTTCGAATAAAGTGAAGAACAACATGCCGGCATGGGGGCTGGATTCAATGATGCCGGAACGAGCGGAGATGGTGCACCGCACATTCGGGTCGGTATTGTCATCGATGATCAGATCATAAACTTTGGAAAATGTGAGGCTATCTTCCAACGCTTTGACGAGCAGTTTATAATCGGGAATCTCTTGAAACCAGACCCCCGGTTCAATTTTCACACCGGGTTTTTTGCGGGTGATGTCAGCGGCGAGCCGTCGCGCCCGATGATTAAAATCCGGTAAAATATTATTGTTGAACCAAATCAGCCCCGTTGCCAGCAGGCCGGCAACGAGGAGAACCGGGGTAATCAATCGCCACAAGCTGAAGCCGCTGGCTTGGAGCGCCGTGATCTCTTGATCCGCTGCCAACCGGCCAAAGGCCATGAGTGTCGCTGTTAGTACCGCCATTGGCACCGCGGTGGCAATGATCCACGCCATATTTAATCCAAAAAATTCAAAAACCACCGGCAGGGGCAGGCCTTTGCTCAAAATCCGGCTGAGATGGCGGAATACGAGGTCCAGAAGGAAGATCAGCGTAATCAAGGCGAAACTAAAAACAAATGGCCCAATATGCTCGCGTAAAATATACCGTGAAACAATAAATCGTCGCATGATTAAAACTGCGCCTTTAAGGTGGCAACGTACATAAATATCTACTTGAATTATATGCGCTTTATCTGCTGATTGCAGAATTGGCGAATTTTTATCCGATTTTCCGCAGCGTTAGAGAATTGGCGCTAATATAGATAGTGCAACTGGAAAAGGCTTTTGTGAAAGCCCTATCTCGACTCCCACGCTTTGGCGTGCGAGTCGCCTTAACGTGTAAGCGAAGCTCATGAAGAGCTGAGGCTTGTAAGTGAAGGCGTAGATCATCACCTGATTCAAAATGCGTGACCGAAAGTGGTGATGGTGATACGCCTTTTTGTTTTGCAGAATCCTTAGTGCAGTCGGCTGGTTAGTAAAATTCTTTCCCCAAACTCAATTTCAGGCTAGGTGGTTTTTTCGAACCAAGTGAGGCGAGGCGTGCTCAAAGCCCTATTGACGCTGCTGGCGTTTTTTTTCAGTGTTGGTTGCCAAAATCAACAGGACAGCAACCGCAACCATTTGCCCCAAACTGCGGTCATCGGTTTGTCGAGTGATTTTGACACATTTTTAGAATTGGGAACTGCCAATTCGGATGCCCTGCACGTCATCGAAGAAATGCTGTTTTTGACTCTTTGTGAGCTTGATGAAACCCTGAGCTTGCAGCCCCGGCTCGCTCAATCTTGGCAAATAACTCCCGATCACAAAGAAATCACCTTTTTTTTGCGTGAAGAGGTGTTCTGGTCGGACGGCCAGCCCACCACCGCTGAAGATGTTCTCTTTACGTATCAACTGGCGACTCATCCGCAAGTTGGATATACCGGCGTCAGCCGCTTTGCTGAGGTCGATACGGCCATCGTTGTCGACCCGAAGACGATTCGCTTTGTTTTCAAAAAAGCGTATCCGGAAGCGCTGTTGGATTTACAAATTCCAATTTTACCGAAACACCTTTTGTCGTTGGTGCCGCCGGAGCAAATTCGGCAATGCGCGTTCAATCGCGAGCCGGTGGGCAACGGCGCATTCGTGCTCAAAGAATGGCTCGCCAACGATCGCGTCGTGTTTGAGGCCAACCCGAACTATTTTGCCGGCCATCCGCAATTGGAGCGTGTCGTCTTTCGCATTGTGCCCGACGAAACCGTTTTGCTTGCCAGCGCGCGTACCGGCGAAGTCGATTTGCTGCCCTACATTCCACCTAACAAAATCACCGAGATCGCTGATGAAACCACGCTACGGGTGATAAAATATCCGGATCGGGGTTACAGTTTTCTTGCGTTCAATTTGCAGCGCCCAATCTTTGCCGATCGCCGCATGCGGCAGGCAATCACCCAAGCGATTCATCGCCAAAATCTGATCGAGGTGCTGCTCAATGGCAATGGCCGCGTGATTTCTGGCCCGATTCCGCCTTATTTTTGGGCGTATGACGAAACGCTGCCCACGGACATTTTCAATGCCACTACTGCCAAAGAGCTGTTGGAGCTGGCCGGCTGGGTTGATCGCGATGGAAATGGCGTTCGCGAAAAGTCGGGCAGCCCATTGGCGTTTACCATGAAAACAAATGCCGACAACAAACTGCGCAGCGATGCGCTGGTGATGCTGCAAGCAGATTTGCAAAAGATCGGGATCGAGGCCCGGCCGGAGCTTTTGGAGTTTGGCAAATTGGTCGAAGAAGTTTTGCAGCGCCGTGATTTTGATACGGTTTTGCTGTCGTGGAAAACCGGCTATGCCGTCGATCCTTCGCAGGTTTGGCATTCGGATGCGATTAAAAATGGTTACAACCTCGGCTCATATCGCAACCCTCGGGTCGATTCGTTATTGGTCGCGGCGCGCCAAGAGTATGATCGTGCCAAAGCCAAACCCTTATGGAGCACCTTTCAGCGATTAGTGGCGGAAGACTGTCCTTATGTTTTTCTTTATAATCAGGAGAATCCTGCCGTGGTGCGGCAGCGTCTCCAAAATGTCAAAATGGATATGCGCGGGTATTTGATTAATGTGGAAAACTGGCGAATGGAAGATGTTGAGGGAAAAAAATCCGATTGACCCGCGCCAAGAGGAGCCCGATTGAAAACAGTGGAGTTAAAATTCAAGATTCTGGTTATTGGTGAACGTTCTCTGCACGAGACGATCAAGCGCTGCCTGCCCGATGAAGAAGAAATCGCCATCGCCTATTGCAACACGGAAGAGAAGGCGCAGGAAAATCTTGCGAAGCATGCACCGGATTTGATTGTGGCAGATTTTGACCTGGTGCAGTTCAAGCCGATCAAATTTCTCGCTGGCCTGTTTAGCGCCGGTGAAAAACACGAAGTCATTATGACGGCCTCGTCGCCGTTGATTGAGAATGTCGTGAAATGCATGCAACTCGGCGCACGCGATTTTTTGCAATTACCCAAAGAAGGCGTTAAGCTGCACGAGCTGCTCAAAAATTTTTTTGTGCAATGGCAGCGCCAGCAAAAAGGCGCGGCTTACAGCGCGCAGCAGCACGAACGTTTTGGCGTGCAGGGCATCATCGGCGAAAGCGCCCAGATGCAAAACGTCATCGAACGTATCAAGAGAATCATCGGCCGGCGGTGGGTGACCGTGTTGGTTCGCGGCGAGACGGGCACGGGGAAAGAGGTGATCGCGCGCGCGATCCACTATGGCAGCTCGGAAACGGCGCCCAATGCGCCTTTTGTCGAAGTCAATTGCACCGCGATTCCCGAGAATTTGCTTGAAGCCGAGTTGTTCGGTTATGAAAAAGGCGCCTTCACTGACGCCAAATTTAGCAAGAAGGGTCTTTTTGAAGTCGCCGAAGGCGGCACACTGTTTCTCGACGAAATCGGAGACATGAGTTTGGTATTACAGGCCAAGCTCTTAAAGGCCATCGAGGAAAAACGCATTCGCCGGCTGGGCGGCACCCAGAGTCTTGAAGTTAAAACGCGCATCATGGCCGGTACCCATGCGCAGCTTGAGAAGAACATTGAGGAAGGCCGTTTCCGCCGTGATTTGTATTATCGTCTCAACGTGATCACCATCACGCTGCCGCCGCTGCGCGAGCGCGGCAATGATATTTTGGTGCTGGCGCGGCATTTTCTCAACAGCTATGCCTCGGAATATGACGCCTCGGTGCGGCACTTTACCTCTGCCGCGGAGCAAGCGTTGATGAGCTACGATTGGCCTGGTAATGTGCGCGAATTGCAACATGTGATCGAGCGGGCTGTGTTGCTCGGCGATGGCCCGGTGATCGACGTGAAGGAAATTTATGAATCTCTGGGTGTAGAGTCGCAACCGAAAGCCGCACATGCCTCAACCAACGGCAAAACTGCCGCGTGGGGCCGCGTCATTGAGATTCCACCGGAAGGGCTTTCATTGCAAGAGGGCGAGCGCAAATTGGTGCAAGAAATTTTGCGTTTGACCAAATGGAACAAAACTCGGGCTTCGCAAATTTTGGGCATTTCGCGTCCACGCCTGGCGCGCAAGATTGAGGAATATCATATTGAAGATCCTCGCGAACGGCACCATGAATTTGCTGAAACATAATTGTGGATCAAGAAGAATTTTTCACCTCGCGGCGTAATAAAACATTCCACCTGCCCACCTCGGACGCACCTGCATAGTAACAAAATATTCCACTTCGGCTGCCGACGGCTGTTACAGTTGGCGGCAGCATTCACCTAAGCGCTTGTTCTATCAAGGCGCTTGCGTAAAAAGACGTGTCGATGCTTTTGGTATAATCGTTGCATCGTTGATGTCGTCAAATTGTTTTCACCTCAGGCTACACCTTTTACTTTTGAGTACCTTTGTCATTCCATTTCAAATTGCTTCCGATGCTGGGCTGGCTCGGAACAATTATAAACCATCACAAGACCATGGACGGATTTTGAACTATATGCAAAACCGACTACGAGGAACGCAATGAAGCGCTACAATCCATTTCACCAATTTTTCTCCATCATTGCTTTGTGCAGTGTCCTGTTTTTTGTCGCAGGTTGTAATGATCAACCGGCGCCGGGCCCGATGTCGCCGATCAAGTCTGCTGACCAATCCACCTCGACGAAGTCATCATCGACCCAATCGACGGAAGACATCGTCCGGCCGGTGACGCGATTGGATAACAGTGGCTCTAACGCTTTGGCTAAAAGCGGTTATAACGAAGCCAGGGTGCTGCAACGGCTTAGAGAAGTCAGAGATGAATTAGAAGCGATTGTCGATAACAATCGTTACAGTGCCGTGGCTTACAAATTCGACGATGCGGTCGACGAAACGAACAGCGCCATAACAAAACTCGTGACCTCTTCATCCAGTTTTGGCGATGTTTACGTCTTGTATAAGCTTGCCAACGCGAGAGGAAGAGTGCAAGACGCGATCAATTCCGGCATGTTGGCTTCCAAGCACGGCGAGCAATTCATCAACCAATACAAGTCAATTGAGAGCCAGATTCAAGCCGGCGCAAGCCCAACCAACGATTACCGGGGATCAGGAAAGTCATTATGGGTCAAACGAACCTACGGCGGCTTGATCACATTTTGCGGCCACCGCATTAAAGTTCCCAAATACGCGACGAAACAAGACGCAGAATTTTCCATTAACATTGCCTCCAACGATTACATCACAGTGGATTTTGGGCCGGATGGATGGTTTGATCAAGAAGTCACGGTCACGATTTCTTATGCTGAGGCGGACCTTACTGGCATTGATGTCACGAAATTGACGCTGGCGTGGTACGATGAAAGTATCGGAAAATGGATCAATCTCGGCGGCACGGTGGATTTGATCAATAAAACGGTTACGGCAAAGACCAAGCACTTTACGCAATATACCATTTCGACCAAATAAGAACGCGTAAAAGCGCTTCCAAACCATGGGCTTGAAAAGAAAAAGTGTTGCTGATTTATTCTCCGGGCAAATTGCTTGCAAATCCGGCAATGCAAACCCGGATTGCACGCTGGGCGCAATGAGTTTGAAATCTGCATTCCCGCCGGGGCACTTAGCAGTAATGCGAACAGCAGCATTGCTTGCGACGATAATTCGTGCTTGCAAATTTTTTTCAGCCCGGATGGCACACGGCATAAAGTGCCGGCGACGCTTGCAAGTCAGTTTTGTGAATGCTGCAATGACGGGCATTCTACTGGCGAGGCTTTCGACGAGTTGGTTCGATATACCGGCCACGCAATGGATTCATCGCGATGGCGCTGACGATGCAACAACCAAAATTGTTTCCGTGCCGGTTTGGCATTTTGCTGGGTGCATGCTCTCTTCGCGGTAAGCGATGGTTCAGTTTTAGGACAAAGGCTGATGTGGCGAGTCGATTGATACAAGTTTGTTTTCCGCAACAAAACATTACATTTCGCCAGCCTGGCTATATCAGATTATGCCTTTCAATCAAGTCCTGCGAAATAAGTCTTTGAGTGGTAAACAGTAAAATTAGGGCATTAGTTGACGGCATGACTCTTGTAGGGAATATTAATTAGGTATACGATATGCCCAGAAAATCTAAAAAAGGCAATCACCAAAGTAACAGCGACTACAAACAGGTTCTTGCCAGGCTGGCGACTTTTCTGAAACAGGCCGAGCACGGCGTGGAAGCTGATCCTGATGCATACGTGGATTTGACATATAGTATGGAAAAGCTTGCACGACAATCCTTGGCCAATGAAGATAAACACAAAAGCGCCACATACTTCAAAGTGGCGGTACAAAACTTGAAACAGTTTGCACAACTCAACCATGATCAAGCGCAAGAGCTTAATCTTTGTTATAGCGCGGGACAAACCTACGCGTTGTTGGGGTTGATGGATGACGCCGTCGAAAGTTATGAGCAAGCGCTCAAACTCAGCAAACAACTTAACGATTATAAGTCACACGCGCGCGCTTTGCGCCAACTGGGCAATCTCAAACTGCGGCGCAGCGCCTGGAAAGAAGCCATCGCTTGTTTCGAGCATAGTTACAAAATTTCTCAGGAAAATGGTGAGCCTTTAGACGAAGCTTATGCGCTGAACAGCTTGTCGGCGGCATATTTTCATACCGCGGCCTGGCGAAAGATGGAAACCGCGTGCGAACATGCCCGGGCCATTGCCGAGCGCATCAGTGACGATGATTTAACCGCCTGTGTGTATAACAATCTCGGCGCCATGTATAATTTGCAAGGGCAATGGGATAAAGCCGTGGCGGCGCTGCAAAAGAGTTTGCCGTTGTTTGAAAAACTCGGCGATGTGCGAGGACTGGCTGAAACCTATAATAATCTGGGCACCGCTTGCCGCGACAAGGAGTATTGGCACGAAGCCGGTAAACACTATGCAAAGAGCCTCGACCTCGCTCGCCAAGCGGGTGACGCTGTCGTTGAAGCGCAGGTAAGTCTCAATCGCGTTGAATTATATCTGCTAATGCATGATTTGGAAATGGCGGAAAAGCAATGCCAGCTCGCGTTACGCGCATTTCACGGCCTCGGCCACAAATCCGGCGAGGCGGATGCTTGTCGGTTGCTCGGCGTGGTTTACACGCGCCGCGACAACTGGGGCCTGGCAAAAAAATATCTCGACGAAGCGCTGCAAACCAACACGCAACATGACTATCGTCTCGGCTTGGCCGAAACGCATCGCAGCTATGCCGAATTTTGGCAGGCCAGAGATAACAAGAAATCAGCGTTGAAGCATTTGCAAAAAGCTTTGGAAAATTTTCAAGTGCTCAAGGCAAATCGCGAAGTAAAAAAACTTGAGAAACAGATGGCGATGATGAAAGCCGCGGTAAATTAAAACGATGATTTCAGAATGAATCTCGCCGGTAAACCCAACGGGCGCAGCCGTCCGGGCGCGAAGGCGGTGAGGCTTCCTTAATCCACTGATCAACAAGCACAATCACCGTGTGTTCGGACGGTTGGCCTTATCTCGGCATTGCCGTTGAATGATCAATAAATGTCATCCTGGAAGAGTCTTTCTAAATCCGTTCTTTTGGGTATCAGCAAGAGGTTCCTGTGGAATGGCATTTTGAATTTATTCTTCCCAATCTATCACCTCCATGGGCCTTTACCTCTTGCGGCGTTTATTGCAATCGCTGCTCCTGCTTTGGGGCGTGCTGACGCTCACATTTTTTCTTATGCACGCCAGCCCCGGTGATCCACTGGATCGCTATATCTCCCCGCGTATTCCGCCTGCAACCATCGCACA
>CAYUVM010000084.1:0-11312 GCA_964447935.1 uncultured Cytophagia bacterium
GGTCTCAGTATATAAAAAAAATAACAGATTGTCAAGCGAAAAATCGGAATTTTCGAGAACTTACGCGCAGCAGCCAGCGGCTGCACGGCGCGTTAAATTGGGTGCACCGGCAAGCCCAAACGCTGCTTATCTGCGGACGGGCCAATATTAATTCGAAGCGCCGTTATTCGGCTAACGCAGCAATTTGCTGCCGGTTTTCGTGAATCAACTGCGTTTGATCCGGCCAGAACAGATCCGGCATTTCTTCCAATAAAAACCATTTGACCCGGTAGCGGCTTTCGGTTGGCTTCACCTCGACCTCTTTTGTGGTGAACAAAAAATAGTGCGTACTTTTCCAATGCCGTTTGGAAAAATCCAACCGCTCCTTGATGCCCAGCAGAGCAACAAGTCGCAAACGGGTAAATCCGGCTTCTTCTTCAATCTCGCGGCGCGCGGCCTGCTCCACGGTCTCGCCGGCTTCGACATGGCCTTTGGGCAAAACGAATTTCGAACGGCCGCGTTGCCCAACCAACGCAATATAAACGCGCTTCTTTTCAATGCGAACCACCACCCCTCCAGCGGAAAGATGCTCCGGCACGCCCGGCGGGCGCTTGTACCAGCTTTCGTCAACCATGGTTTTGTTAAAAAATTTCAGCCGCACGCAATTTTTCAAAATTTAATTGAGAATACTTAGGAACGCCGCTTGAATGACCTACTCATTTTTCCAAACCGCCGATCAGCGCGAATGAACGCTAATTCTTTTTAAATTCGCGGCTATTGGCGTCTATTCGCGGTTTAGAAATGGGAAAGTTATTTAATCGCCGATCCTTATCAGAAACTTTCAAACAATATAGATAACCCGAGGGAAAAAAGCAAGCTCGGCTCATTCTATCCGACGCTAAATCTGTAGAAGTTACTTTCACCGTCGCGCCTCTGCGTTGGAGCAAGGTGATGATAAAAATTACCGGTAAACTCCTGGTATCGTGTAAAAATTTCGCCCTTAAAGTGCGGCTATTGAGCATTTAGGAGAATTCGATTGCGTCTCCATCAATAAAAATAAGCCCCGCACCTCATAATTTTCCCCTGCTCATATGTGGTATTGTTTTTGTAGATTCTAAACCACAACTGTGACGAATACCATCGAGGAGAAATTGCCATGAAACGTCCAACCATTTTTATTATATCGGTTTTGCTTTATGGGTTGAGCGCATGTGCCATACAACATCAGACCGTGCGTGCCCCCAAAGCCTTTCGGCAACAGCAAGAAGATTTTATTGCAAAAACCGAACAGCAGCTCAATGACATCGGACGCCGCATCAATACGCTCGTCGGCGCTTCCGAAACCTGGCATGATCATGAAGCGGAATTTAACGCACAAATCGTTGAACTGGTGCGTGAGAAAAATAATCTCGGCAGAAAATTGGAATATCTCCATTCGGCCACGCCGGCCACTTGGCCCTATCTTAAAATCGACATAGAAGAGGCCATGATTGATTTGGAATTGCTATTAAAGGAAATCGACAAAAGCGCCGGTTTGTCCTACCAGCCCCAATGAAACAAAGAATCTCCCCTTCCCATCCCCATACCGCAAACCCCGGTGCCTAAAACACCGGGGTTTTTATTTGAGACGATGTTGCAATAGCCGCCATTCAGGCGCGAAGCATACGAATTTAGTCTGTTACAAGTGCTATCTTTGCAAAAAGATCAAAGACTTTTCAACACAGAGAAAACCGAGTCAACAGAGATTGCAAAGCCAATGAGGGTTTTCAAGTATTATCGGCTCTGCTTGCTCCGTTTTCTCTGTGTTTAATTTCTTTTGGTTGTGGTTCGTCCGCGTTAGGGCATACGAATTTCACCTTGACTTTCCCGCCGTATTTTTGTATTCTGAAGCCCACAAACATGGACTGCAAATATCCGGGTCGTTGCGGTTACTCCAAAACAAATAAAGGAATTCAGCGTGAAGCAAACCACTGGCGGCGAAATCGTTGCACAGATGCTCGCAAATGAAGGCGTGGAAAAAGTTTTTGGTATCATCGATGGCACATATTTCGGGCTGTATTCGAGTTTGAAAAAATTTGGCATCGACCTCATTAGCCCGCGCCACGAAGCGTGTGCGCTGCACATGGCCGGTGCGTATGCGCGCCTCACGGGAAAAATGGGCGTGGCCATCGCGAGCAACGGCCCGGGGGTCGCCAACGCGCTGGCGGGCGTCGCCGTTGAAAATGGCGAAGGCAATCGCGTGTTGCTCCTCAGCAGCACTCGGCGCACCGGCATCGGTTATCCCGATCGCGGCGGCACGTATCAATATTTCAATCAGGTCGGCGTCATTAAAGCCATGGCAAAATGGAGCGGCGTTGCGTCTTCGTTTAATCGCATTCAGGAAATGCTGCGTCGCGCGTTTCGCGTTTCGTATCATGGGCGTCCCGGTGTCGTGCACGTCGACGTGCCGGAAGACATTGTGAACGGCAAAACCGACGCGCAGAATTTTATTCCGCCATCCCGTTATCGCCGCCTCCATCCGCTCACGGCAACGGATGAGCAAGTTGAACATGCCGCGGAAATGCTGGCACGGGCGACGTTTCCCATCATTCACGCCGGCAGCGGCGTCATTCATGCCGGCGCTTATGCGGAACTGCAAAGCGTCGCCGAGCTTTTGCACGCGCCGGTGACCACCAGTTGGGGCGCGCGCAGCGTTTTGCCGGAAACCCACGCGTTGGCGATTCCAATGATTTACATTAAACTCAACCATCTCGTCCGCAACAACGCTGATTTAGTGCTCACGCTCGGTTCGCGCCTCGGCGAAACCGATTGGTGGGGCAAGCCGCCGTATTGGGCCTCGCCCGCGGAACAGCAAATGATTCAAGTCGATATCGACGAAGAGATTTTGGGGCTTAACAAACCCGCCGATCTCGCGCTGCTCTCCGATCTTAAAGTTTTTTTGGCAAAATTAATTGAGAAACTATCAGCACTGCAAAGTAAAATGCCTCTCGCCGAACGGCAGAAAGCCGTTAAAAAATTTCACACGCTAAAAACAAAAGACCGGCAAAAATTCGATGAACATTTGCAAGATAAATCCTCGCCACTGGATCCAGCGCACGTCGCGCACATTTGTCGGCAATTTTTTAAAGACGAAGCTATCTGCGTGATGGACGGCGGCAACACTGCGGTGTGGGCGCATTTCTTCCATGAAGCGCGTGTGCCGAACAGTATTTTACAAACGGCAAAATTCGGCATGTTGGGGGCAGGGGTCGCACAAGCGCTCGGCGCAGCACTGGCCTTTCCCGAACGCGAAATTTATTGCATCATCGGCGACGGGGCGATGGGTTTCAACGTGCAGGAAATTGAAACGGCGGTGCGCAACAATCTCAAAGTAATTTACCTCGTCTGCTGCGATAAACAATGGGGCATGGTAAAAATGAACCAGCAATTTGCGCTGAAGCCGGTCAAAACCATCGTCAAAAAATCCCTCAGCCCCGCCGAAACGATCAATGCCGATCTCAACGAAATACAATTTGACCAACTCGCCGCAAGCATGGGCGCGCACGGCGAACGCATCGCCGACCCCATGCAATTACAGCCTGCGCTCGAACGCTGCCGCGCCGCCAACAAATGCGCCGTCATTCACATCGACGTCAATCCGGTCAAACACATGTGGGCGCCGGGTTTGATTCATTTTAAAGAGATGCACAAAGAGCCGAAGGGGAAGTAAAAGAAAAGCGTTGCAGTTATGTTAGGAGAACATTATATTAACGGTGTGAAGTTACCGGCAACCGCGATCATTGCACCGGAGAAACTTTTTGGTTATCTGCTGATTCCGCGGCCGGCGGACGATAAGTCGAAGTTTCTCTCTGCAGCAGGTTATACACGTGAGAACTGGCAAATTTTAGAGCGCGACCTTCGACAGCAAATTCTAATATTAGGCGCGACCGAGGTCGAGCAAACGAAACATGGGAACGTTTACGAAATTCGTGGAAATCTGCACGGCCCAAATGGCGTGACGCTGTTCGTGGCAACAATCTGGATGGCGGAATTGGCAACCGGGCAAACGAAATTTATTACTCTGTTCCCCGCGAAGGAGAAACAGTAATGTATAAATATGAACTCTTTCAGCGCGTCGCACTCGCCCATAATTATCCTGAAAAGAGCTTACGCTCCGGTGATATTGCTACGGTGGTGGATCGTCACCCGGCGATAAACAACGGCGAAACCGGCTATTCCCTCGAAGTTTTCAATGCGATCGGCGAAACCATTGCGGTTATCGTCGTTTCCGAGTCCGCACTACAACCATTGCACGCGGATGAAGTTTTACATGCACGCGCTTTGGCTCTTGCGGCGTGACCATATTGTATCCTAATACATAGCTTGCAATTGATCATTAAGCAGAGCCATAACCTATTTCCCGCACATTCTCATCATCAATATCAGCATCACCATTTCGCTGAATCTCATGGCGACGATGGCTAACGCGAAAAGCGTCTTTGTCATGGAATAGCGCGCATGCCCATTGATCAACTCCAACTCAATTTTAATCCGGAAAGCCTCAAACTCCTCAATCTGATCATCGGGTTGATCATGTTCGGCGTGGCGCTCGATCTTAAAATCGAAGATTTCAAACGCATTGCCGCCTCGCCGATTCCCCCGCTGATTGGCTTAGCCGCGCAATTTTTCCTGCTGCCGGCGCTGTCGTTTCTGTGGACACTCATTTTAAAACCGCAACCCAGCCTCGCGCTGGGCATGATTCTCATCGCCGCTTGTCCGGGCGGGAACGTGTCAAACTTTCTCACCAATCTGGCTCGCGGCAACACGGCGCTGTCGATCAGCATCACCGCCATTTCAACGGCGGTGGCCCTGGTGATGACGCCGCTCAATTTAACTTTTTGGGGACATTTAAACGCCGCGACCGCGCCGATCTTGCATCAAGTTCATCTCGACCCTCTTGACGTTTTTTACACGGTGGTTATTATTTTAGGCATTCCTTTGCTCGCCGGGATGCTGTGCGCCCATCACACCCCCAAACTGGCTGCACGCCTCCGCAAGCCGATTAAAATCTTTTCAATTGTCGTTTTCATCAGCTTCATCGTCGCTGCGTTTGCGCTGAATTTTGACAACTTTCTCAATTACGTTCCGCAAATATGGTTTGCGGTGTTCATCCAAAATGGTTTGGCTTTATTCGGCGGTTACGCCACCAGCCGGCTGTTTCGCCTGCCCAAACGCGATGCTCGTGCCGTCAGCATTGAAGTCGGCATCCAAAATTCCGCCTTGGGCCTGGCGCTCGTTTTTGAATTTTTTGCGGGCTTGGGCGGCATGGCGCTCATTACGGCCTGGTGGGGAGTTTGGCATCTCATTTCAGGTTTAACTCTGGCCCTGATTTGGTCAAAGCGGCCGGTGTAATATTTTATCGACTCAAGCAGTTTAATGCGAATACAAAAATTTAGTCATCGCGTTTAGCGGAAATCAAGCTGCGTTATTTAGTGCGCTTATTATGATGAACGATTTCAAACCCTCCGTCTTGGTCACCGGCGGCGCCGGTTATCTCGGGCGCGAAACATTGCAACGACTCCTCCAGCATCGCGACCAGCTACGGCAACTGATCGCGATGGATGTTCGCGAGGTGGCCGAGCCGAATCGACTTGCCGGCGTCGAATACATCGGTGGCGATATCCGTTCGCCGGAGATCCAGGCGTTATTAAAAAAATATGCACCCGCCGTCGTCGTGCATTTAGCCGCCATCGTCACTCCCGGCCGCCAGAGCAATCGCGAGTTGGAATATGCGGTTGACGTGCTCGGCACGGAAAATGTTTTGAAAGCTTGCGTTGCTACCGGTGTGCAAAAAATCATTGTGACCAGCAGCGGCGCGGCATACGGTTATCATGTCGACAATCCCGCCTGGTTGCAAGAAACCGATACCCTACGCGGTAACGAAGAGTTTGCTTATTCCCATCACAAACGCTTGGTCGAAGAAATGCTCGCCCGTTATCGCAAGCAGCATCCGCAATTGCATCAGCTCATCTTTCGTCCCGGCACCGTGCTCGGAAAAAATGTTCACAACCAGATCACCGCGCTGTTTGAGAAAAAATTCGTCATCGGATTGCGCGGCGCGGTTTCGCCCTTCGTTTTTATTTGGGATCAAGACGTTGCCGCCTGTATCGTCAAAGGTATTTTGGAAAATAAAATCGGTATTTATAATCTCGCCGGCGATGGCATCCTCAGTATGAGAGAAATTGCGCAAATGCTCCGCAAACCCTACTTGCCGGTGCCAGTGACGCTGCTCCAAAGCGCCCTGTGGCTGCTGAGCAAATTACATCTCAGCCAATATGGCCCAGAGCAAGTAAATTTTTTGCGTTATCGACCGGTGCTTGCCAATCAAAAACTCAAAACTGAATTTGGTTACACCCCGCAATTAACCACACGAGAAGTTTTTGAATATTATTTGAAAGCACGGCGAGATGAGTTTCAAGAATAAAACTGTCGTTATCACCGGCGCTGCCGGCGGGATGGGCCGCGCGTTGTGCCGGCAATTCGGCCGCGCCGGCGCAAAAATCGCGCTGCTGGATTTACATCGCGAGGCGTTGGAGGCTTTTGCACGTGAGTTAAATCAAACCAGCATTCAAACGCTGGTGCTTACATGCGATGTTACTGACGAACCTGCCTGCCAAATGGCGATGCAAAAGATCACTGAAATCTTCGGCCGCATCGACGTGTTGATCAACAACGCTGGCATCACGCAGCGCAGCGCGTTTGAAAAAACGCAGACCAGCGTTTTCCGCAAAGTGATGGAAGTGAATTTTTTCGGCGCGTTGCACTGTACAAAAGCGGCGTTGCCGGCGCTGATCAAAAATCAGGGAATCATTATTGTGATGAGCAGCATCGCCGGCTTCTCTCCTTTATATGGCCGCAGCGGTTACAGCGCCAGCAAGCACGCGCTGCATGGTTTATTCGAATCGTTGCGCAGCGAATTGCAGGCAAAAGGCGTGCGCGTCATGATGGTCTGCCCCGGTTTCACCGCCACCGATATTGAGAAAAACGCCCTCGACGGCGACGGCCGCCCCGCCACCCATCCGCGCTCAACCACCGGCAAAATCGCCACGCCGAATGAAGTCGCCGCGGCGATCTATCACGCCGCGTTGCGCAACAAACGCCTGCTTGTGCTCTCGACGGTGGGCAAATTGGCCCATCTTGTTTCCAAATTTTTTCCGGCGTATTATGAGCGCGTGATGACGAAACGATTGCAGCATGAATTGGAGCGGTAAAATGTTGGGCGCCTCAAACATCACTCTCAATCTTTGGTCTATTCTTCTCCTCTTCGGCGCGCTGCAAGGGCTGTTCTTTGCACTCACCCTACTGCTGCATCAAAAAGGCAACAAAACTTCCAACCGGTTGCTGGCGTTTCTGCTTTTCATTTTCTCGTTGCATTTAGTTGAATATGTCATGGTCGCGTCGGGAGTATATCAACAAGCGCCTCATTTTATTGGCGCGACGCTGCCGGTGGTTTTTCTCATTGGGCCGATTTATTATCTGTATGCTGTTTCGTTGTTGCAAGAAAATTTTCACATTGACTTGAAACGTGTGCTGCATTTCGTTCCGGCGGTTTTGTGTTACCTCCTCTTGCTGCCGTTTTATGCGAAGGCGGCGGCGGCGAAAATTGCTTTCCTCGCCGGCATCATCAAAAGCGGCTATGTCATCTTTCCGCTGGATCAATTTATTTTGCTGGCGTTGAGCACCTGCCAGATGCTGGTCTATTTTTATTTGACCTTCGCGGTGCTGCAAAATTTTGAAGAAAATTTTATGCACGAATCCGCCAGCACGGAAATTTTAAATGTGAGCTGGCTCAAAAAAATTTCGTTTTGGTTCAGCCTGTACATGATGCTCTTTTTTATCGCCTACTTTCAACTTTTTTTACTCAAGGCGCACCGCCAGGAAATTTTTTATATCGTTATGCTGATTCTGTCGGGGTTCATTCATGCCGTCGGCTATCACGCCATCAAACAGCCGGAAATTTTTTCCGGCGCTAAAATAAAGCCCGCCGGGCCCAAATATCAGAAAACGGCTTTGCCGGAGGAAAAGTCCAAAAGCTATCTGGAAAAGTTGCTTTATATAATGAGCGAAAAAAAGCCGTTTATGAATCCCGAATTAAAATTGTCCGATCTGGCGGAAACGTTGGAGATCGCGCCGAATCAGCTCTCGCAGGTCATCAACGCCGAGTTGGATAAAAATTTTTTTGATTTTATTAACGAATATCGCGTCGAAGAAGCCAAGCGCCGGCTATTGACCCCGCAATTTGAACACTACTCTATTTTGGCGATTGCGCTGGATGTAGGTTTCAACAACAAAGCTTCATTTAACCGCGTTTTTAAGAAACATACCAACCTGACGCCATCCGGTTTTATCAAATTAAACAGTGGTAAAACGCGGGAATGAATACTTTTGTTCATCTCAAACTTTTACGAAACAGGTCAAATCTCACAAGGTGAGACGCTTGGCAAGTTTTTATGTGCTATCTTGCTCATATCAAATCAACGTGGTCAAGTTTCAGTTCCAAACATCGGAGGAAAAGCAATGGCACAGTCAACAAAAATTCACTGGTCTCTCGTTTTTATGGTTGCCTTCGGCATTCTCGTGCTGCTGGTTTTGGCGTTTGTTTTGTTTGTGGCGTTTTATTCGCATTTGATGGACCCGGCGCATGATCAGGCCTACTACAGCGCGTTTGCGCAAAAAACCGGCGTCCCGTTCGTTTTCTTCTTCGCGCCACTGCCGATCTTTTTGCTCGTGCGCTGGGTGGGCCGTAAAGCCAAAAACAAGGCGATGACGCATGCAATTTTAATCATTGCCATCAACCTGATTTTAGACATCACGATCACCACGCTCGCCGGCCAAGCCGAAGAGTGGTTAAAACTTGGTCCGATGTTGGCGCAAGTGGCAAAATTAGCCGCGGCACTACTTGGCGGCTGGGCGGCGCAACGCGAGGCGCAGTTGACAATGGCGGTTTGAGGAAAGTGATTGACCGGTCACTACAAGCGACCGGTCAATCCCATACCACTGTCACTCCGGCTTGATCACGCGCGGCTGGCCACGAGCACCCTGCAGCGTGATGCTCGTGGTTGTTGGACGTTCACTCGTGCCGTTTCGTCTGGCGATCATGTGGATCGCCGGCTCGGTTTCTTCATCAAGTAAAACCAACCCCGAGCCGGTATCGCCAGCGCCGAGCTTGACGCGAATGGTTCCTTTCGCGTCTCGCAGCCGAAACACGACTTCGCCATCCGGCTCCACCTTGAGTTGCGCGCGAACCAGACCATGATTGTCCACTAACTCGAGAAGATTTGTTTTTATACTCGCCGAAGTCACCGTCTGTGTTGTCGTAAACCCGGCCTCGGTAACGAGAAGAAGCAGAAGCGCCAAGTTAAAAAGTGTGAGCAAGGTGCCCAAGCGCAGTGATTTCATACGATCCTCACGGGTTTAAAAAATACTCATGGACTTAACGGCTTGCTTGCCGCCCACCGTTGCTGGCGCCAATCATCAAATGCACCGTTGCTTCTTTGCTGATAATATCCCAGCCGCGGGCGATGCCAAAATCTTCTCGATTGATCGCAAAGGTCGATTCGAATCCAGCCAACAGGCCCATATCGCCGACGCGGTTGATGCCGAGCAGCTTGATCGGAATGGTGATTGGCTTGGTCACGCCACGCATTGTCAAATCGCCGGTCACGAGCAAAGAGTCGGCGCTTTTTTTCTCAACTTGCCGGCTCTTAAAACCAAGCGTCGGATATTGGGCGACATTAAAAAAATCTTTGGAACGCAGCGCGCCGTCACGATCCGCATTGCGGCTGTCAATGCTATTGGCCTGCACCGTAAATTCCACCTGGCTCGTTGCCGGATTTTTCGGATCGTAAACAATGGTACCGGCGAAATCTTTGAACCGGCCCTCTTCTTTAAAAACTTTCCACTTATAAATTGCAAAACCGATATGGCTGTCTTCTTTGCGCACGCTAAAAGTTTGCGGTTGCGCGAAAACTGGAATAGATAAAAACAGTTGTGCGACGAAAAGCAACATGGTGAAACGCCAAAAATTGTTTTTCTTCATGGTTGGCTCCTTTTCAAGCATTCGGAACAAGTCATGGTAAGTAGTTTTTCGTCAAATAAGATGCCGCTCGCATGAAAAGGGTTTGAAACGGAATTTGCTTTTTTAGAATTTCTCAAGTTGCATGAACACAAAATTTTTAATTTCGCCGATTATCATTTTTCTCGCCATTCTCGGCGGCGCCGTAGTCCTCAGTTTCATCGAATTCGCGTGGACGGGCTGGCGGCCGGCGAACTGCATGCCGGATAATTGCTTTTGCGAAGCAATTCGGCCCGGCACAGTTGCGCAACCAGTTAACACGTGGTCGTCATTCGGCTTTGTGCTCGTCGGGCTTCTGGTGATTCGACAATCTCGTGAAGACATTCAACGGCGCCAATCGAATTTGCTGACGCGGCAGCGCGCTTATCCGGCCTTATTTGGCATGGCGTTGATCATTACCGGCCTGGGCAGCGCGTTTTATCATGCCACATTAACTTTTATCGGACAGTTCTTCGATGTGATGGGCATGTATTTAATCGCCAGCTTCATCATGTTGTACAATATTTCCCGTCTCCAAACACTCAGCGAAAAAAACTTCGTTGTCGCTTATGTTTTGGTTAATGCACTACTCGCCTTTTTGCTGATCCAATACCCGGCGCTACGGCGTTATATTTTTGGCGCCATCATTTTTGCCACGTTATGGCCGGAATATCGCTTACGCAAAAGTCGAAGGCTTATCATCAACAATTTTTTCCTCAGCGCCGCATGGGGAACGCTGATTCTCGCATTTATCATTTGGACGCTCGACATTACCAAAATTCTCTGCAATCCCACCAGTTGGCTGCAAGGCCACGCGTTCTGGCATTTGCTCGGTGCGGTTGCCGGCGGTTTTCTCTATTTGTATTATAGTTCCGAAAGTGCCCCGTTATAAAACACTTCCGTTCACCCCTTCAATCCTCTTGAAAGGAATTTTAATATTTTTTTTATATTTCCCGCCGTTCTTTTGAGGGCTTCCATATATTTTTTGGTTTAATTTCTTTAACAGCAGTATTGGCAAATTCGTTTTGCTCGCGCTACTGGGTTTTTATTCTTTGCTCGAATTTTCCAAGAAAAGGAAATCGCATGGACATTTTCTATATCGGCATCGTGCTTCTCTTTCTGGTTCTCAGTTGGGGATTGGTCACATTTTGTGAGCGTCTACAGAAATAATCAAGGAGGCTATTGTCATGAATTGGCTCTATCTCATTAGCGGCATCATTGCCCTTGTCCTGTTCGTTTA
>CAYUVM010000085.1:0-11306 GCA_964447935.1 uncultured Cytophagia bacterium
CGAAGCCAAGGCGAAGAAGGAAAATTAATAATCAGTTGCCAGTAATCAGTGTTCTCGTAACCAGCAACAAGAAACCTGCAACCAGCTTATGCAACAAATCTGGGAAAGTTTAGCGATTGCTCTCCGCGCCTTGTGGGGCAGTAAACTGCGCTCGGCATTGACCATTCTTTGCGTCGTCATTTCGATTACGTCGATCATCGCGGTGGTGTCCATTGTGGACGGCATGGATTATTACGTCAAGACTGAAATCGCCGAACAAGGCAGCAATGTTTTCACCGTCAGCCGCGTCAATCAGTGGGAAATTCTCACCGATTTCGATAAATTTCTCAAATCGCTGAAGAATCCGAATTTGACTTTGGAAGATCTCGAAGCGCTGCGCCAGGAAATGACGCTGGCGGAATTTTCGGACGCCGCCATGGATCGCAGCGAGCGGCTCAGCAATGGCCGGCGTTTCGTCGATCAAGTTGAGATTCGCGGCCGCACCGAAGAGTATGCGGCCATCGGCGATTTTCCGCTCGCCGAAGGCCGGCATCTCAGCCCGATCGATATCCAGCAACGCCGCGAAGTCTGTGTGTTAGGCTCGGAAGTTGCCAAAAGCCTGTTCCCTGATTCGGATCCCATCCAACAAACGGTGAAGATTGGCGGACGGCATTACACGATTGTGGGTCTTTGCGAGAAGAAGCCCTCGGTTCTCGGTTCAAATCAAAATATCTTTGCGTTTATTCCGATCACCACCCATTTGAAGCATTTCGGCTCCCGCTGGCGGTCGTTGGAAATTCCGGTGCGGGCCGCGAATATGGAAACGTTTCAGGCAGCGCAGGAAGAAGCGCGCCAAATTTTGCGCATCCGCCACAAGCTGAAACCCTCGCAAGAAGACGATTTTTATATCACGGCTTCCGAGCAGTTGTTGTCGATTTGGGAGGCCATCAGCAAAGGCATTTTCGGATCATTGATCGGCGTGGTGAGCATCACGCTGATCGTTGGCGGCATCATCATCATGAATGTCATGCTGGTCGCCGTCACCGAACGCACCCGCGAAATCGGCGTGCGCAAAGCCCTTGGCGCTAAACGACGCAACATCACCATGCAATTCGTGATTGAGTCGATTACCCTGACGGTGATTGGCGGCGTCATTGGCATCGCGTTGGGATTTTTCTTTGCTTATTTGGTGGCGGCCTTCTCGCCGTTGCCCTATCGCATTGCGCCGTGGTCGATTATCGTCGCGTTGTTGATTTCCCTCATCGTGGGCCTGATCTTCGGGGTTTATCCGGCGCGCAAAGCCGCGAAACTCGACCCGGTGGTGGCCCTGCGGCACGAATAACTTTATAACGAAAAAGAAGGCAGCGAGCTTGCGCATGAAAAAAATACAAAACGAATCCTGGGAAAGAATCCGCGGCCAGATTTATGAAGCCATTCGCGAAGCGCTGATGACGATACGCGGCAATAAGATGCGCTCGTTTCTGGTTATTCTTGGCGTGATGATTGGCGTCGCCAGCCTCATGGGCATGGTCGCCACGTTGTCGGGCTTGGAAAAATTCATTGCCAATACCATCAGCGGTGAAGGCACGCCCATTCTGTCGTTGCAGAAAGTTGACTTTCTCGCCGGTGAGGGCCACGGCGAGTGGGAAAAGCGCAAGAATTTTTCCATCGATGACGCTTCTGCTTTACAAACCCTGCCCAATGTTCGCGGCGTGATGATCGAGTATGGCCGGGGCACGGTGGTAAAGTATAAAGATCGCAAATCTCAGCTCATTCATGTTGCCGGCACGAATCAGCCGTTTTTGAATGTGCAAAATATTACGGTCGAGGAAGGCCGCTTCTTTACGGAGTTTGAAGAAGAGCATCGCCGCAATGTGGCCGTGCTGGGCGACAAAGCCGCGCAATCGCTTTTTCCGAATGAAGACCCCATCGGTAAACGCATCCGCATCAATGGCAAAGAGTATCAAGTCGTCGGGGTTTTTGCCAAGCGCAAAACGATTTTCGGCGGTTTTGCCGATAATTTTATGGCCGTTCCGTACACTGCTTTCGAACGGGATTTTCTGTGGTGGAAACAAGGTCCAGAGTTGCACGTCGTCGTGGCGAGCGAGCGTTATATCGACACAGTGCGCGAAGACATGCGCTCGTTGATGCGCATGCGCCGCAAAGTGCCGCTGGGACAGCCCGATGATTTTGCGATTATGACGGCCGAAGCGATTTTAGAATTTACCAAAAAAGTGACCGACAAAGTCGCGCTGGCCCTGGTGGTGCTGGCTTCGATTGCGTTAATGGTTGGCGGTATCGGCGTGATGGTGATCATGCTCGTTTCGGTTACTGAGCGCACGGCGGAGATTGGGATTCGCAAAGCCATCGGGGCGACGCGCGGGCAAATCACCGCGCAATTTTTAATTGAAGCCGCGACGCTTTCCGGCATCGGCGGCCTCATCGGCATTTTGGTCGGACTTGGCCTCGCGTTTATCCCGGCCGCGGTCATTGGTTTTCCTTACACAATGCCGATTGGCTGGGTGATGGTGGCAGTGATCATGTCCGTCAGTGTGGGTTTGTTCTTCGGCATCTTTCCCGCGCGCAAGGCGGCGAAGCTCGATCCGATCGTCGCGTTGCGCCACGAGTAAATTTATTCAGCTTCGTTTTTGCAACCCTGGGTGATCATCGTCTTCTCCGCAGTGACCGTTTGCTGTCGGTATGTGAGGAAGGTTGTGATTGCACGGGGTTTTTTATTGTGGAACGTTGGATCTAACTCTTTACGGATGAAGAGTACTCGCCATGAAAATTTTTTTTCTTTTTGGGCTTTGGCTCGGAATGGCAAACCGGCCGGCGCCAGCCCAAACCGAACCAGAACGCTTAATTCCCGAAACATTGCATTATCGTTTAACCTCCGGCGCTGCCGAAGTTGGCAACGCCCGGGTTACGCTCAGCCGTGATTCTGTCGCCGGCATTATCCATATCGTCGAATCCATCTCCGGTTTATTTGAGCAGACCGCGAGCGTGACCCTGCGCGCCGGCCCACGCCTGCAGAGTTTAACCAGCCATGTTGTGGTTTCGCGTGATCGGCATGATTGTGAAATGCAATTGCATTACGACGGCATCAGAAAACGCATAACCGGAGCCGTGCAACAGCCCGCCAGCTTGGGCGGTTCGCATGCCATTGACGCGGAGCTTATGGAGGGCGCCGTCGATCTTTACGCGCTGCCGCAGCTTTTGCGCGCGACGCCGTTGGCGGTGCATCAAACGTTGCAATTTCCCGTTTTTCAGGCGCGGCAAAATAGAAATGCCTTGGCGCGTGTTTGGGTCACACGCATTGAAACCGTCACCGTTCCCGCGGGCACGTTTGAATGTAATCGCGTCGAAGTTTTTATTGAAAACGCCCGTTGGGTGTTAAACATTGCCGTCCAATCTCCATACCGCATTGTCAGGCAAATTCATCCTGAATTGCAGGTACAATTTGAGTTGTGTGAAAAATAACCCCGATTTTTATTTTTAAAACCCCCCTTTTTGTAAAAAATGCTTGCGCCTTCGCGAGGAATTGAATAAATTGACTCTCGCCCGAAATTTAACTTCTTCAATTGGTGCGAGTATTATATGAATTACACGGATTATGCTTTTGGCCGCTTCGAAGCCGATATTGTTGCCGTGGCTGAAAAGTACAATCTCAACCTTCAGGATTTAGAAGTCGAGTCGTTTAGCCCGAGTGGGTTGGCGATTTTAGTGGAAAGAATAGGGGAGAGGCAGTTTAAAATTCACATTAATTTGCAAGAGGGCCGTATCGTTGCCGTCAAACAAATCGCGGGAGCCCCGCTTGCAAACGGCCCGGAAAAGCAATTTGCCAAATATACAAATTTTATGAAATAAGCCGGATCCTGAATTTTGGGGGCTAATACGCGACGACCTTATTAGTCATGATGAGCAGAGTCGAACCGTGACGCACCCTTTGACTCCGCTCCCGGTGACTCTAATTTGTTATCGTCACCAATGTATTATTAGAAGTTTCCGATTGCTGGTTGCCGAATCCTGCCCACTTCCTCATTGCTCATACGCTCGCCGCAACAACGTCACCGGATGCGCGACTTCAATCTCGACGCCGGCTTGACGGCAACCATGTTGCAATTGAATGGCGCATCCCGGATTGCCCGTTAACAGTATTTGCGCGCCTGTCGCTAAAAAATTTTTCATCTTCCGCTCCAAAAGCTGCATCGCCGTTTCAAAATGCGTGAGATTATAAATACCCGCCGAGCCGCAGCACCAACTGGCTTCATTTAACTCAACGTAATTCTCGCCGACAATGGCGCGGATGAGCGCGCGCGGCTGCTGCGACACTTTTTGGCCATGCACCAGATGGCAGGCATCGTGATACGTCGCGCGTTGCTTTAAAATCTGCGCCGGCTTTATAAAATCAATCGCAACCAAATATTCACTGATGTCCTTGACTTTGGCGGAAAATTTTTCGGCGCGCCCATGCAGCGCGGGATCATCGTTAAATAGATGCCCATAGGTTTTCATGAACGAGCCGCAGCCTGCGGCATTGACGATGACGGCCTCGACTTCCAATGCTTCAAAAATCTCGATATTTTTTCGCGCGAGCAATTTGGCATTGGCGAGATCGCCGGTATGGCCGTGCAGTGAACCGCAGCACAGTTGCGCGCGCGGCACGATCACCTCGCAATGATTTTCACCAAGCACGAAGGCGGTGTCGGCATTGATTGAAGCGAACGCTACATCCTGCACGCAGCCGGCGAGCAGCGCAACGCGATGAAGGGTTTTACCGGTTCGCGAGGGAATTTTTTCGGCGAGCCGCTCAAAGGTAAATTTATTTTCAATGCGGGGGGCCAGCGGCGCGAGCGCCAGCATTTTTTTGCCGAATAATCCCGGCAGGCGCAAGAACAGCGCTAATTTCTCCAGTCCCGATTGTTGATAGAACCGCAGCAATTTGGCGAGCCGGCGCAATCTTGCCGGCCGCGTAAAAATTTGCCCGAGAATAAAATTTTTGAGAGGCGAGGTTTCGTTTAATTCCGTCGCGCGAAAATGATTCACCTGCGCCCGCGCGGCTTCCACCAAGGCGCCATATTGCACGCCCGGCGGGCAGGCCGTTTCGCAGGCGCGGCAATCGAGACAAAAAAACATCTCATGCATGAATGTTTCATCGAGCGGAGCTTTGCCCTCGGCGACGTTTTTCATCATGCGAATGCGCCCGCGTGGCGAGGAAATCTCGCGCGCAGTTAAAGCGTACGTTGGACACGAAGATAAACAAAATCCACAATGAATGCACTGGCGCAGAAAAGCCTCGTCGGGGAGGGGAGCGTCTGTGGAAAAAAACTTAGGTGATTCGGGCAGTGGCATCACGAGTTCTCTGAAGAATAAATCGAAGGTCACTCCGCAGCATTCATTTTTAAAATCAGGATTGCTGGAAATCGCGAAAAGGCTTCCTACAGAATGACAGCTATTGGAGAATTCAATTTTTGGGCTTAACCAGCCCCTTCAATTTCTCGCCCACTTTCTTCTTCGCTTCTCCCGTCGCGCGCTTTTTCTCGTCTTCGATACGTTTTTCGATTTCTTTCTTTTTGTTTTCGACCACCGCCAACTGTTCTTCAACCAACGTTTGATATTTGTTCAACTCGGTCATCACGAGTTTTTGCTTCTCGGCATAAAACGCTTCAACTTGCTGCCGGCGTTTCGTCGCTTCCTGATTGATCCGCAAGCGAATTTCCTGCTGGGCGCGGGCAAAGCTGGCCTGCACCAACTCATTGGCGCGCGCCGCAAAAATGTTATCAAGATTGGAGCCGATGTGAAGTTTCAAATCATTCGTCGCTCCCTGCACTTCGGCGGTAATCTGCAATTGTTCCAGCGGGCGAAAAACGCTGCTGCGAATCGTTTCCGTGATCGCGTCGGCCGTGGCCGCGTCAAATTGAAAATCAACTTTATTGATATCCAACCCGATGCGTCCGAGTACGTTTTTGCCGGAAAGCGCAAAAGTTGCATTGATGGCGCCGCGATTGGCCAGCAGGCGGGCCGGCAAATATGATTTGTCATTTTTCAAATCAACCTCACCCAGCCGAAAATTTGACGCGCGTAGATTCAGTGTGTCTTTGGGAATGTCGGTGGTGTGATCAAAAGCGGCGCGAACCTGATACGCATTCGATTCTTCTTTAAAAACCTGCACGTCAAAAATCGTCGGCTTGCCGTAAATCGGCGGATCGCTGGTAAGGCCCCATATTTCACCTTTGAGCTGCAACGCCTCGGCAATGTTCGCATTCGTCGCCCCGGAGACGAGTGCGTGCCGCAGCAAAAATTTCGGATACGCAAACGTGCGCGGAAAAGCGATGTCCTGTCCCTGCAAGCGCGGTGGATTTTCCACTTTGTTGATCGCCATCAGCTTTTGCGCCGCCGGCAGATATTCGCGCCCGAGATCGACGTAGCGCATCATCTCGGCAAAGCGCCCGCCGAGCGGATTGCCAAACAACATCTTGCCGATGTCTTTCACATTGAAATCGGCGATGCCGAGCTTCTGTTTTGCCGCGTCGAAATCCTGTGCTGCAAGATTGTCAAGATTTTTAATCTCCCCCACGATACGAGTAAAATCCAACTCAGCATTTTTTTTGTTCGTCGTGATCTCATTGCGCAACGTAATCACATCGTCCCGCAACTGTGTCACGTTTTGCAGATTCGTGGTGAAGTCGTCAATAGTTTTGAGGTTTTGCAGATTGAAGCTCTGCGCGCGGCTTTGCAGCGCTGCAATCTTTGCTGGCGCGTCATACGTTTTAATGAAGTGCTGCCACTTCGCGCCGGTGCTGTCAGCGTCGAAGCGAATCGCCTGCGCGCCCTGCACCACCGCCAAGTGCTCGACATTGACCAAGCTGTCGAGATTGAATTTTTGTTTCACCGCCGCGAGATTCAAAATCGGCAGCGCTTTGATTTCTTTGGCCACGCTCGCGGTGATCTCGTCGAATATCCCCGGCGCTTCCGGCGGCAGATCGACTTTGCCGTCGGTTTCACGTTTGGTGCCGAGCAAAATGCCGGCAATCTGCGCTTCGCGCACGATCAAATTTTTCCAAAACAGCGGCCGCAGCTCGACGCCAAACTCCACCGGCCCGGTCTCGAAAAGATTCGTCCACGTGTTCTGCGGATCGGTCCACTGCAAACGGTCGAATGTGCAGGTTAAGTTGAAAACGCTGAAATGAAAATTGTCAATTTCAACTTTGGCGCGGTTCGTTTCCGTGCAGCTATCTTCGATCCAGCGCTCGAAATAACGGTCACGGAAAAAATAAAGCGCGACGCCGCTGATGACGGCGAAAACGAGAAGAAAGTAAATGGCTCCTTTGCGCATGATGGCCTTGAATTCTAAACTAAATTCGTACAAAATTTTATTTGCAATTTAGCCGTCGTGGCTTTTTATCTGTTTTGCCGCTCACCACTGCCAATCGCGCAGCCGCTCGTACCATTGCCATACTTTGCTGCCGGTGATGACCTGCACGATTTTCCATTGTTTGATTTTCGCTTCCAAGCCTTCGCGATAGGCCACGACGAGTTTTTTCATGCCGAAATAAACCGGCAGAAACAGCGCCAGGCCGCCGACAAAGCTTCCCAGCACCACCGTGTTGTTGAAGCGCGTCAACGGCGCGACCGGCAAGTTATAAAGTTTGGTCCACAGTGCCTGCAAAGAACCGATGCCGGTGAGGAGATAAAAACCGAAGCGGTGAAAAAGCGGATCGAGCAAAAAAGCGCCGAAACTGGCAATGAAAATGGCAAACGTTGCCGCCGAAAGATTGACGTTGAGCAGAAAAATAATGCAAAAAATTACCACACTTTGCAGCGTCAAAAACGGCATTAGGCCAATGAGAGCGCCGAGGGCAAAACCGCCGGCAATCTGCGCCGGGCTGGCGCCGGCGCGCATGACTTTAATGAATTTGGTGATGAATTGGAGGAAGAACATGATCAGTAAATAGTAAAGCCGTAAGCAGTCTTCAGTAAACTATGGCAATAGCGCTATTGAGCATCAAAATTTATGCGCAGATATTTTTTTGCAGAAATCCGCTGATCATCGCGAGGCGTTTTTGCCGAAGCGATCTTTTCGGATGCAAGCGACAGTTTCGCAAAAAGCGCTCGCCGTGACAATTTTCTGGAAATGCCGTAAAAAATTAGCGCCGCAAAATTTCTTTGCGCACTTCTTGGATCTGATCGGCGTGCCGTTCCGTGTGCGCCGCCAGAAATTCGAGATACTCGGCGCCGTTGAGCGGACCAAAGGATTTGGTCACCAGCCAAATGTTTTGCAATTGTTTCAAATCAATGCTGCTCGCGAAGGCGCGCGTCTCCGTGCGGCCCCGCCGGAAACTGAGGAGCAGCGTCTTTGCCGGCAAATCCGGGGTGGGCTGCATCATTTCGATGGTTTGCACCCGCTGCGTTTTGTGGCGATAGGAAGCAAGATCCGCAATCGCTTCAGTGCGCGGCGGCGCGCTTTCGCGGCGACCGGCCAGCATTTCTTTCATCATCTGCAAACGCTGCACTTCGACGAGCACCAAATGATGCACAATTTCGCCAATGGACCAGCGCTCCGGCGCGGGTTTGGTGTGCCAGCTTTTTTCCGGCAGCCCGGCAAGGCTTTTTTCCAAAACGGCGAGACTTTCATCCAACCGCTGCAATATTTGTTCGCGTGGTTTTTCCATAACCTTGTTCACATTTAGTTTTACGTTTTATTTTGCAGCTTTTGCAACACGTCCTCGATCTGTCGCCGGTGCCGCTCTTCATGATAGCCGTTAAACAGCAACCACTCTTCGCCGTTCATATAACCCAAAACATAATGCCGAAAAGCACGCCTGCGCAACTTGCTAAAATTTGCGCGACGCGCCAGCCGCAACGTTTTTTGACGCTCCCGTTTATAGCCGGCGAGCAGGCGAGGCAGCGGCTGTCCGTGCGACGGCAGAAAGCGCTGCATGGTTTTGGCGCGCCCTTCGCGCGCCCCGACTTTTTCCATTGCTGCGGTTTTCTCAACACCGGGGCGCGCGGGGCTGCCCACCAGCCGCCAATGCAACGCCCACACCAAGCGCCGCACTGTCCGTTCGATCAACGTGACGTGATGCACAATTTCGCCCACTGACCACTCGCCCGGTGCCGGCTGCGTTTCCGAAGTTTTTTGATCAACCCCGGCGATGGCGGCAAGAAACGCTGCATGGTTTTCTTCCAAAAATTTGACCGCTTCCGCGTTGGTCATCGGGTTCATTATTCCGTAATTGGTGATTGCAGAGGGCAAAACGCATGGCGCATAGCAGGTGAATCTCTGCACTATGCCCTCTGCGCTTTGCGCTTCGCATTCACGTATTCACTTTTCAGCCGCCCCAGCATTTGTTCACGCCGATCATATAAACGTTTCAACTTTCGCGGCCGATGTTTGGCAAGCGCATAAGCCGTGACGAGTGGCATTGAAATGGTGGAGTCGCAGTAACAAACAATGGTATCGGGCAATTGCTCAGGATCGATTTTGCCCCAGCTCACCGCCTCACCCGGCGTCGCACCGGAAAGCCCGCCGGTATCGGGACGCGCGTCGGTGAATTGCAAAAAGTAATCGTGGCCTTTTTCGGCGATGCCGAGCACTTCCTGAATTTGCGGCTCGGTTTGCAAGAGAAAATTTTTCGGCGAGCCGCCGCCAAAAATCAGCACGGCGCTTTTGCCCTTGCTCCGCTTGGCATCGAGCACGATGGCCGCGGTTTCATTCACATCGGCATTCACATCATATTGCAGCTTGTTGCCGTCTAACGCCATCGCCGCGACGTTCATGCCGATCGAGGAATCGCCCGGCGAGGAGGTGTAAATCGGCACGCCGCAGCGAAACGCCGTGGCCAATAGCGATTTTTTCTTGAGTCCCAATTTCTTCTCGCGCGCCGCGACATATTTGCCGGTGAGATAATGAAACTCCGCGGTGCTCATCGCGCGTTGAAATTCCGGGGCGGCGATGATCTGGCGATAAAACGCGTCGGTATCAAGCAGCACGTGATAATCGAAGAAAATATCGTAAATGCGCACGACACCCTGCTCGCGCAGCATGACATCGTTGGCCTGATGCGTGCCTTCGTGCATCGACAGGCCAAGGCCGAAATGCGTGTCGTGATAAAGATTGGCGCCGGTGGAAACGATCCAATCGACAAAGCCGTTTTCAATGAGCGGAATAATCGCCGCCATCCCCAAACCGGCGGGACTGAGCGCGCCGGTGAGGCTCATGCCAATGGTGACGTTGGGTTGCAGCATTTTTTGCGTGAACACCTGACACGCCTCGCGCAGGCGCCCGGCGTTGTAAGCGAGAAACGCGCCTTCAACCAAATCGACGATACTTGTTTTAGCATGAATGCCTTTGGGCGCAATCGCGCGTCCGGAGAGAAAATTTTTTCGGTTCGCCATAAAATGAAAAAGGATAATAAAGAAAAAAAGAAAAAGAAAACGCTTTTGGTGCAGAGTATTATACAAATTAACGGTGGGAATGTCAAGAGGGAAAACGTATTGCGCGCTTTATCCTTATACGGCCTCATGAGGCAATGATGATTTCGAGTTCCACGAAATCTTTTGCTATTTGCAGCGTTTTCCGAATGCGTAAATAGGGTATTCGGAAACGCGAAGCGGCGAGGAGTCTTTCACGCAAAAGATTTTTCGTCCCGTGCTCGGGATAAGAAATGACCTCCTCTTCATATAAACCGAAAGCGCTGTAAAGTCAGCCTCAGCCGTCTGCGTCTTCGCATGCCGGCTGCAAGCGCATAGGCATGATCTGCCGCAGGAAAGGTTCATGTGTTTTCGACGGACGCTCCTCACCGAGGACGGCCGAAGAACAAGACATAGCCGTCGGCGTCCTTGAGCTCGAAACCGCGCAGACCGTCATCCGTGTCTTTCAGTGGCTCGAAAAACTCGACATGGCGCGAAGCAAATTCGACCGCCAGCGCATCAGGATCCGGGACATTGAGGTAAGCGTCCCAGCGGGCGATGCCTTTCTTGACGTCGCGCTTGTAGTTCGGCAGTGGCTCTACACCAACATCCTTAAGCATGATCATCGCACCGCCTCTGCGAACGATGCCGAAAAAAATGTCGTCGGGAGTAGGCCCCTCGAAGGTGATCTCGAATCCAAGCCGGTCGCGGTAAAACGCAAGCGCTGACGGTACGTGTCGCACGATAATAAAGGGTGAGATGCCGGAAATCTCTGCTGGTGTCATGTGGACTCCTCGGGCGTTTACGGCCAACGCGTGGCTGTGCGGTTTGGCGAGTTTGCACTCACGTTGATCGAAGACGGGTCTTTGTAGTTACTACCAAGCTGAATTTCATCATCGGCTCGGCAAATCCGC
>CAYUVM010000086.1:0-11279 GCA_964447935.1 uncultured Cytophagia bacterium
TTTGCAATCTCTGTTGACTCGGTTTTCTCTGTGTTGAAAAGTCTTTGCTTTTTTTGCAAGGATACCACTTGCAACTGACTAACCTTTGCGGGGAAAGGAAGCTTGGTTAAGACCCACCTGACCCATTTCGGTACCATCTACGGAAAAAATGATTTCCTGTGTGGTTAAGTGAATTTTATACTCTTTTCACCTTACTTCGACTTCTTTCGTATTTCCTCGACGACAATTTGAATCCCCTCTGCTACGTTCCGCCACGCCGAATCTTTGTCCGGCCATTTTTTCACAGCCTTGCCATCTTTTGGCAGAGCTTGTAATTTTCCAAATGGGGCGCTGTGCCAATTGCAATCGCGCACGATAACGGGAATGACGCGCGCTTCGCCATTTTCGTGACGTTCCAGCGCCCGCGTCATTTCGATGGCGTAGCAATAATCTGAAGCGATGAAATCGGCGCTGATGAGCAGCAGAATTATCTCCGCGCGCTCTAAATTCTCGTCGATCTTCCGCTTCCATTCATCGCCGGCTTCGATCTTGCGGTCGTGCCATATTTCAATGAGGCCCTGCCGCTGCAGAAGTTTGAGATGAGTTTCTAGCTCGTTGCGGAAGCGTTCGTCTTTGTGTGAGTAGCTGATGAACAGACGAACCGGCATTTCCTTCATTGCCATCATGTCGTGTCTTTCAATTTTCCGCTCGCGGGAGCGCGTGTCCGCGAGATCGACGCCATTGAGCAATTCCTGCACATCCAATTCGATTTCATTTTCGCCGACGACTTCGGTGAAACGGCGCGTGCCTTTTTGTTCCCGCACCAAAAGTTTTTGATACGGAATCGTCACCTCGGGATGATCCGGCAGCGGCACCATTTCCTGCGGCTGCAAGTTGCGAATGTCGCGATGAATGCGCTCGAAGTCAGAACGAATAATGGCGAGCAGACGGCCACGGCCCGCCGCGGGACCATCCACCGCAATGAACACTTTCTTTTCAGCCACATCGGCTTTGACCAACGCGCGATTGGCTTCGAATTTTAAAATCACCCCGGTGCGCCAGCGTGAAAGCCCCTCGCTCAACACATGCGTGCGCACGATAAAACGCGGCAGCAAACCCTCTGGTAAAATCGGATAATGATATTCAAAATTCAAGCAGGCCGGTCGCGAGAACGCCTTCGTCTCTTCCGGCTCCTGTTTGTCGAGCAATTCCGGAATCAAATATTGCGTCTCGTCATCGGGAAAGCTGAAACAAAGCTCGAACTTTTTCATCAAATCAAACAGAAAGCGATGCATCCGGCTGGGATACTTTTTGCCATCGAGTATTTGGGCGACCTCTTTCAAATGCAGCAGGCCTTTTTGGTGGGCCAGCTTTTCGGCGTTTAAAATTTTGTAAATGCCGTTGGTGACCCAATGCGGATTCAGCACATGGGTGTCTTGCAGGCGCGGATCATCTTTGTAATTCAGCGCGATGCCGAGACTGTGCAAATAGAAGGCGAGTTTTTCCTGCGCCGCGGCATCTTTTTCGCCGTTTTTCGCGCAGACTTTGCTGTATTCTTCAAAACTGAGATAATTCTTTTTCATGCCGCCCAGCTTGCCTTTGATGCTGAACCAACTGGCCGGAAAAGCATCGCGCAAATGCTCCAGCCGGTCGGTTTCGGCCTCGATGACTTTGCGCAGCTCGGCAATGCCGGTTCCATCTTCGCAATCGGTTTTGATAAATTCGCGAATCGGATATTTCTGCTGTAGGGCGCGGCGATTGAGGTCAAATGGATGTTCTTTGATCTTATTCAACACCACGATCACCGGCGAACCGCCGCCAAAGCTTTCGATGAGCTTGAGCCAGTATTCCGCGTCCGCATCTTCATGGCTCTCACGGCCATTGAGCACAAGCAGATAAAGACTGCGCTCGGTGAGAAAGAACTGATGGGTGGCGTGCATAATCTCCTGTCCACCGAAATCCCAAATATTCAAACGCACCTGTTCTTGGCGATGTAGGCGGAGCGGCCATTCAGTAATCTGAATACCCTCAGTCTTCTTTTCACTTTTGTCGAAGCGATTGTGTACCAAACGGTTGACCAGCGAGGTTTTGCCCACGCTGCCGCGGCCTACGAAGATGAGCTTGGCTTCGTTTAACGCCCGCATGCCGCCGCGCGTACGGAAGTAGTAATCGAGAATTTCGCTGGACTTGGCGGGTTGTATATGTATATTTTTGCGAAAATTAATAACATCAAACACAGTTGGACCGAGTACTTCGGCGGGTATGGCCAGGCCGTCATTGCCGTGCAAGAATAGGTGCTTAAGAGATTTAAGCTGGCGCAACGCCTCCGGTAATGCCGTGAGTTGGTTGTCAGAGAGATGAAGCGTCTGAAGCTTTGTCAACTGTGCGAAGGCCTCCGGCAATGCCGTGAGTTGATTGCCAGAGAGATTGAGGTACTGAAGTTTTGTCAACTGTGCGAAGGCCTCTGGCAACACCGTAAGTTGGTTCTTTTCAAGATCAAGGGACTCAAGCTTCGTCAGCTGTCCGATCGACTCCGGCAACGCCGTGAGTTGGTTGCTACCTAAATCAAGGTACTCAAGCTTCGTCAACAGCTGTACGAAAACTTCCGGCAATTCTGTCAAACCTAGTCCATGCAAATCCAATGTAGTTTCGCCGATCTCGCTGGTCTCTTTAAAAAGCGCTAAAGCTTCGTTAAGAGCATCGGCATTCGGTTTATTTTTGCGCCGGGGTGTGCTGCTCATGGTTGTTGTTTTTATTCGATAACGTAGAGACGATCCACCGGATCGTCTCTACGGGTATGATTATTTATGCTCCCGCAAAATCTCCAACGCCGCCAATCTGCCCGGGGCGCCGGTGATGCCGCGCCGCCGGGGTGCGTGCCGGAGGTTATGAGAAAACTTTTTCAAGCTCTTTGAGAAAGGCCGCGACATTGACGATGCGAACACCTTGATATGATTTACGGGGAAAATGTTTCAAATTCTTCGTGACAAGAAAATCAGCTTCACCGACAATCGCTGTTTCCAAGAATTTATCGTCATCGGGGTCTTTGCAGATATGCAGCGTATCGGTAATTTGGATAAGAATTGAGCGTTTTTGCAAGAGGTATAGAAAAATTTGTAAGCTGGTCGGAGAGATCTTTTGTGAAACGGACAAGACGCCTTGATATTCGTCAAGCGTTTGCGATGAGTTGACCCAATCAAACTGTTTTTGAAAGAAACGTTGCAGAATCTTAAAAGCAGCCCCTTTGCGATTGGCCAAAGCGGCAAAGACGATATTGGTATCAATGACGGCTTTCAAGTTTTTCCCCATTTCGAGATTTATTGCGACGATGGGCCGCGATGTACGCGTCAATTTCTTTTGCCGTTACCCCGCCGGCCTGCTTAATTTCGTCTTGAATTTGTTCGACGATCTGTTCCAGACGAATCATATCCAATTCATCCTCAGAAAGCAGCGATTTGAGTGCCTGTTCAAAAGCGAGTGTCTCATTTCCCTGAAACTTCTGGAGTGAGATTTTTTTAAAACGCTCGGCGAGATTATGATCAACTTTAAGAACAAGTTCAATCATTGCTTTATCTCCGTTGACAAACAAATTTCGTTTATGTTCACATGAAATTGTGGATAATTGGCATCATTAAGATAACACTCGCGCTGGATAATTTCAATGTAAAAATATTATTTATGTTCCCGCAAAATCTCCAGCGCCGCCAACCTCCCCGGCGCGCCGGTGATGCCGCCGCCGGGATGCGTGCCGGAGCCGCATTGATAATAATTCCGGATCGGCGTGCGATATTTCGCCCAGCCGGCCGCGGGCCGCAAGAAAAATAATTGCGACAACGTGAGCTCACCCTGAAAGATATTACCTTGCGAGAGGCCGGTGGTCTGTTCGATGTCCCACGGCGTCATCACTTGGCGATGCAAAATAATATTTTTGAAATTAGGAATATACTCCGCTAATGTATTGACCACCGCGTCGCCGAGCGCCTCGCGTTTTTGCTCCCATGTGCCTTCACGCAATTGATACGGCGCGTATTGCACAAAGCACGACATCACATGCTTTCCGGGCGGCGCCATGTCGGGATCGATCATCGACGGCAGGATAATGTCGATGTACGGCTTTTGCGAGAAATTGCCGTACTTCGCGTCGTCGTAGGCGCGCTCGAGATAATCGACGCTGGGGCTAATGGAAAACGCGCCGTGCAGATGCGGGCCGTAGCCGGGCATGCACGCCCAGTTCGGAAAGGTGTCGAGCGCCAAATTTACTTTTGCCGAAGAGCCGCGAATGTTGAAATTTTTAATCGCGCTCACCAAATCATTTGGCAGGAGGGAGGGTTCAACCAATTTGAGGAACGTGAGTTTGGGATCGAGACTCGAGACGATAATTTTTCCATAATACTCGTCGCCATTGGCGAGCGCCACGCCAATGGCGGCGTCATTTTTCGTGATCACTTTGGCGACGGGCGCCTCGCAAAGAATTTCGGCGCCAAAAGATTTTGCCGCATTCGCTATCGCGTTGGCGATGCCGCCGGTGCCACCTTTCGCAAATCCCCACGCGCGAAAACTGCCATCGATTTCGCCCATATAATGATGAAGCAACACATACGCCGTGCCGGGCGAGCGCGGCCCGAGAAACGTGCCAATAATGCCGCTCGAAGACAGCGTGGCTTTGAGCACGTCGGTTTCAAACCACTCTTCAAGAAAGTCCGCCGAACTCATCGTCATCAATTTCGTCAGCGTGTAAATATTTTCCTCGCCTAACCCGAGAATGTGTTTGCCGAGATTCGCGAGTCCCATTAAATCTTTGGGATTGAGCGTGGTCGGATCGGGCGGGATGATGCCGAGCATATACTTCGCGGCTTTCGCCATAAAATACATTGTGCGGCCATATTCATCATAAGCTTCGGCGTCGCGCTGCGAGTGTCGCGCAATGTCGCGCAGCGTACGATAATGATCCCAATCGCGATAGAGATAATTGCCGTTCGGCATCGGCGTCAGCGTGCTGGTCAGCGGCAGAATGGTCAAGCCGTGTTTGGGCAATTCGAGATCGCGAATGATTTCCGGACGGAACAGGCTCACGACATACGAGAACACGGAAAATTTAAAACCGGGAAAAATTTCTTCAGTGACGGAGGCGCCGCCGACGAGATGGCGTTTTTCGAGAACTAAGACTTTCTTGCCGGCTTTGGCTAAATATGCGGCATTCACCAGGCCGTTGTGGCCGCCGCCGATGATGATGGCGTCGTAGGTTTGAGGCATGATTTTGAGGTTGAGATGTTTAGACAACTGTGGATAAATTCCCGAGGCTGTTACGGCTTGAACATATCTTGCAGCAGGTCTTTAATTTTTGTGCAATCCGCTGGTGGGAATTTGCCCATGACTCGCTTAATCATACTTTTCTCAAGTGTGGCTAATTTGTTCGCTCTAACCCAAGATGGAAAAACAAGTCCGACTTGTTTCCAATGCACAATCTCAAAATCATGTTGACCTGCCTGTGATTGGCTGGTTATTCGCGCAACGATAACATCTTCATCGCCGGCATCATAGACAACAAGAGCAGGTCTTTGGGCCGTTTGCTGTAAGTTGGTGTGGGGAAAATTGAGCAATACGATTGTGCCAAAATTATAGGTGGTCATAAGCGGCGTCCTTCTCGGAATAACCCGCAAGAAAAGCTTCGTTCGTCAGACGCTTCCAATTGGCCTCGTCGTCTTCAACGAGCAAAATAACGCGAGCTTTTTTTCGCTCTTTTAGCATTTGTTGAAATTGCTGAGGAAGAATGACTTCGCCTTTTTCCGAGGTCTCAAGTTGAAATTCGTAAGCTTGCATACGGCAATCTCCTAATCAATGTGGTTATTCGTTGAATGAAGATTATTGACATCTAAGCCAAGATAGTCATTCTTTGGCTCATAAGCAACATTTGGACGAATTGTTTTTATCAAGCCTGACGGATTTTTTAAGGCAAAACAATTTTGGCTACTCCCGTAGGGGCAAAACGATTAAAGCTTTTGTTTCCGTGCTTCATTCTTGAGATGACAAACCATTTGAAAAATTGTTTTGCCAGCAATAGTTTTGCCTTCATGCTTTTTTACGCAGCGGATCAAAAAACGGCGTTTTCACCACTATCGCTGGCGCGTGCTGGCGCGAAAATTCAACAGTGATTTCCATCTCGACTTTTGTGCCGAGCACAGCGTACTGGCTCTCGATCGTGCCGATGGCAATAAATTTTTTTAAAATGGGGGAGAAGGTGCTGCTCGTCACTTGTCCGATTTGCTTGCCGTTTTTAAAAATCGGCACGGCGACGCGGGAGGCACGACCGGCAACTTGCGGCGGCAAATCCGCGGCGGCATACAACGCCTCCAGCGTATCCCAATTGACTTCAAGGCCGACAAATTTCCATTTCGGGCCGCGCTGTTTTTCGGCGAGCAGGGCTTGGCGGCCAACGAAATCGCCTTTGTCGAATTTGACGGCCCATTCCAATCCGGCTTCGAGTGGGGATGATTTGCGCGCGGCGGTAATGGCTTTGTGGCTCGAAACGTAATCAATATCGCCCAATAATAATGCGGCTTCGACGCGAGCGATGTCCATCGCCACCATGCCGGCGGGTTGAATACCGTAGCCGCGGCCTTTTTCCATCAGCACATCCCACAAATTTTCCGCATATTGGGGTGCAACCCATAATTCGTAACCGAGATCACCCGTATAGCCCGTGCGCGTGATTGTCACTGGAAAGCCAGCGATTTGCCCATTCGCCAAACGAAAATATTTTAAACCGGCGATATCGGTTCCCGAAACAATTTGAGAAAGTATCTCCCGCGACTTTGGGCCTTGGACTGACAATGCCGCCAAATCCGCGGAGACATCGACGACATTGGCATTCATTCCATAGCCACAATCTTGAAACCAACGCAAGTTCGGATCGGCCGAGGTGAGACGAAAATGGTTTTCCGCCAAACGCGCGACCGTGCCATCGTCGACCATTTTGCCATATTCATCACACCACGGCGTGTACATGACCTGGCTAGTGCTGCACTTCTTTGCTTCGCGCGTGATGATGCGATCGACGAGCCGCAGCGCGTCCGGGCCGATGATTTCGTATTTGAACAGCGGCGTGACGTCGATCAGCGCGGCGGCGTTGCGAATGGCGTAATATTCGCGTTCGTGAGACATTTCATAAACGCTGACGGCCAAGTAACCGGCCCAATTGCGCCAATCATGGCTCTGGCATAATGGGGCCATGCGGGAGTAGAAGGGAGTGGGAAGAGGCATAGAAAAGTAATCAGTTGGAACTTGTAATCAGTAAAACAGTAATCAGTGAAATCTTGGAATCTGTGGTTAATGTAATCAAAAAAATTTTAAAGGCAAGTCATCGGCGGGTTTTTTTTGAAGGTAAAAAATTTTTAAAATTATAAAAAAAAGCTTGACATACATCGAAATTTTCTTACAATTTAAAAGCTTGTTGTAAAACTAAAGTTGGGGTTTCATTTCCAGATTTACTTTTAACCAAAGGAAGGAGTAACGATGCGCCAACGTCATTACGCCGTCGCCGCACTGTTAGGAGTTGGTCTGATCGCAGTTTTCTCTTTTCTCACCACTCGCCGCGCCGCGCCGCCGGTTGAACGAAGAGGCGAGCTTGCAAAATATAAAATGTTCGCCGAAGAAGACAAGGAAGAAGGCAAAAAAGCCGACCGTCCGGATATGTTTTATGAGTTTCATCGCGGCATTCGCACACGCGCCGGCGAAGACGGGCCGGCCTATCCGATGGGTTATCAACTCAAAGAATACCTCAAAGCGCGCGGCGTCGCTTCAGTGCAGGAATTGAACGTTTTGCGCAAATCGAGCCGCGCGCCGCTGCCGTGGATCGAGCGCGGCCCCGGCAACGTCAGCGGGCGTTGCCGCAGTTTGGTTGTTGACCCGGCTGATCCGACGTTCAACACGTGGTTTGTCGGCTCGGTCGGTGGCGGCATCTGGAAAACGAGCGACGCCGGCAGAAACTGGCAGGAGCTGACCAAAGGCTTCACCAACCTTGCCACCAGCACGCTGGCGCAAGCCGCCTCGAATCCGAACGTGATTTACGCCGGCACCGGCGAGGGTTTCAACAACTCGGACCAGATCTCCGGCAACGGCATTTGGAAATCGACCGACCGCGGCCAAAATTGGGTTCAGCTTGCCAGCACCAATAACAATGATTTCCGCAACATCACTCGCCTTATTGTTGATCCGCAAAATGAAAATATCGTGTTGGCCTCGACCGCCAGCGGTTTTCGCCTTGACGGCGTTGACGGCATTTTCCGCAGCACGAACGGCGGCCAAACCTGGACGAAAGTTTTTACGGAGCCGAACGGGCTTTCGGTCGAGCAGATTATTGCCAATCCCAAAAATTTTAAAACGCAATATGCCACTGTCAACGGCACCGGCGTGTTGAAATCGTTGAATGGCGGCATCACCTGGGCTCCATTCTCCGCCGGCATTACCGCGGTCGCGCGCATGGAATTGGCGATCTCACCGGTGGATACTTCCCGGCTTTTTGTTTCCGCAGAATCCGGCACGCAGGCCAAGCTCTACATGTCGGATGATGGCGGGGCCAATTGGGTGTTGGCAGCCTTGAATGCCACGGATGATTTCCTGGGCGGACAGGGCTGGTATGATAATGTGGTTGCCGCACATCCTTATAATAAGGATGTCGTTTACGCGGGAGGCTCATCCATATATCAATTTCAAGTTCAATCCGGAAACCCGTCCACGGTGCGCACGGTTTTCGGGGTGGATTTTGAGAATACGTCGTCATTTTTGGCGTTTGTTGCTTCCAGCGGGACCTTAGCCGGAGGCGGCATCACCATTGGCACGGGGGTTACAGTCGCGGAACAACCTTCTATTGAAATTCGTTTCGGCCCGGGAAAAATGCAAAAAGCGCATCGCTTCACGGTTCCGTCCGGCGCGACGAGTGGCGTTCCGAATTCGAGTTACACGTATCGCGATTATATCGATGTTCCCTTTGAAGTTTGGGATATCGATCGCAATCAACAACTCATGGTTTCGTTTCGCGATCAGCTCGCGGATGCGGTCTTCAACTTGGATGTGGACAATGATAGATCGCGCGAGTATATTTTCCCGCAGTTGGTGCCATACAACGCTACGACGCCATCCGCCAGTATTACCACCACCGGCGGGCATGCTTTTAGACAGATGTATTTGATGTGGCCAAGATTGCCCTCGGGCACGTGGAATCCCGCGACGATTCCCGCTTCGACATTGCGCATTCGCTGGGGCAATCTCACGACGCGGCCGGTCACCCGCACCACGTTCCAAAATAGTTATCCGCCCGCCGGCTCGGAAGCGCAGACCAAAGGCGTGCATCCGGATCATCATGGTCTGTGGTTGATTCCAACGGATGTGGCCCAGCAGAAGTTTAAAGTCATCAACACGAACGACGGCGGCGTGGCTTACTCGGATGATAACGGCGTGACGTTTACGCAGGCCGGTTATCATTGGCGATCTTACGTCAACACGGTGATGAAAGGTTTTAATACGACGCAATTTTACGGCGTTGATAAAATGAATGGCGCCGATCGCTATGTTGGCGGCACGCAGGACAACGGCTCATGGGTTTCACCGGTTAATCCGGATAACAAATCCGCTTGGGTGTGGGCGCCAAGCGGCGATGGTTTCGAAGCGGCCTGGCATTATCGCGATCCGAACAAAATCATCGAGACTTCGCAGGGCGGTTCGCTGCGCCGCAGTTTGGATGGCGGCAACTCTTGGGTTGTTGTTTCGCCGGCCGGAGCTGGGCCGTTTATTTCCAAAATTGGCAAATCGAAACAGGATCCGGATCTGCTCTTTGTTCCAACCAGCCTAGGCGTGCAGCGTTCTGATAACTTTGGCAACAGTTGGACGTTGACAACGATGCCTCCCGGGTTCACCGTCAGTAACACCACCAGTTTTGTGCAAATGAAAATTTCGCTGGCGAACCCGCAAGTGGTGTGGACCGGCCTCGCCATGACCACGACGCAGGCGCCTTTTGTTTCAACTAATGGCGGCTTGAGCTTTACCCGCGTGCCGCTTCTAACGCAAAGCTTAGGCTCGCTCACCGGCTTGGCAACGCATCCGATCGATGAAAGAACGGCATACGCGCTCTTCTCCATTTCGGGCTTGCCCAAAGTTTTGCGCACCACGGATTTGGGTCAAACCTGGACGGATATTTCTGGTTTTGTTAATGGCGTCAGCACCAACGGCTTCCCGAATGTGGCGACGTTCAGTTTGCTCGTCATGCCGTTTAACACCAACACCCTCTGGGCTGGAACGGAAATCGGCATTTTTGAATCGACCAACGGCGGCCAAACTTGGGCGTATGCCGACACCGGCTTGCCGCCAGTCACGATTTGGGAGATGGCTATCGTCAACGATGAAGTCGTTGTGGCCACGCACGGTCGCGGCATTTGGACCGTGAGCTTGCCGCAATTGGCGAATTACGAGCCCGCGGCGGTGACGTTGTCGCCGCGGTTGCGTAGTGCAACCGGTGGTCTTGGCGGCAATTTTAATGCAACCGTCAATCTCACTTCTGCCTACGATTCTTCTTTTGTCATTGTTAATAATGTCAAGCGCCTGCGAATCAACGCCAACGTTGCAACAACAAAAGACAGCACGGTGCAAGTCGTGGTTCCGACCACTACAAACCAGACGGTGGCGGTCGCGATTTTGTCTTATCGCGGCGGCAAAACTTTTCAATCAGGACCGGCCGCACTGACGTTATTGCCCTTGCAGGCCGCACAGGTGATTTACACGAACAATTTCAATAACGCCGAAGTGGACGGCAAAGATTTCAGCTTGAGCGGAATGGAGCCGGAAATTGTAGAAACGTTTCCCAACGGCGACCTGGGCACGCCCCATCCCTATGCGGTGAACACGAGCTATTCCGCAACGTTGTTGAAACCCATTCGAGTGGCGGCAACTGCGGCCGAGGCGAGATTGCAATATGACGACATCGCGATTGTCGAGCCGGTGAGTGATTTTGTCGTGGTCGAAGCCACTTCGGATTTCGGCAGAACCTGGAAAGCGCTGGAACCTGCTTATGATGCCAGCGCGGATCCGAGATGGTTGGCCGTGCACACCGCCAATGGCATACCCACGGCAGCGATATACAAAAAGCACGATATTAATTTGTTGACCTCTTTTGCCGCCGGCACCCAGATCATCATTCGCTTCCGCATGTCTTCGGGCGCTGCGACCGTGCGCTGGGGTTGGGTGATTGACAACCTTTCGATTCAACCGAACGCCACGGCGGTGGCCGCGGAAGAATCGAAACTGCCGAC
>CAYUVM010000087.1:0-11269 GCA_964447935.1 uncultured Cytophagia bacterium
CGGTTCGACGCCGCTGGTGATGGGCGAGTACGATCTTGCCGATCGCGCGTATGAACACAATCGCCGCGCCGCGGAAATTGCAAAAAAAGTCGCGCAACAATTTTCCACGCCAACACACCCGCGTTTCGTCGCCGGCTCGATGGGGCCGACCACGAAATTGCCGAGTCTCGGCCATATTTCGTACGAGAACATGAAAGCGGCGTTTGCCGTGCAAACCGCGGGACTCGTCGAAGGCGGGGTGGATTTGCTCTGCGTTGAAACCTGCCAGGATTTGCTGCAAACCAAAGCCGCTCTCGCCGCGGTCTTCGAATATTTTGCGCAGCAAAAAATGCGCGTGCCGGTGATTGCCAGCGTTACCGTGGAAACGATAGGCACAATGTTGCTCGGCAGCGACATCGGCGCGGCGCTCGCGGCGCTGGAACCGTTTCCGCTCACGGCCATCGGCATGAACTGCGCCACTGGCCCCAAAGAAATGTCGGAGAATATTCGCTATCTCGCCGCGAACAGCCCGTTTCCGGTTTTTTGCATGCCAAACGCCGGCCTGCCGGAAAACGTTGGCGGCCACGCGCATTATAAGCTCACGCCCGAAGAGTTGAGCCAATTCCTTTCGCACTTCGTCAAAGATCTTGGCGTGCAAATCGTCGGCGGTTGCTGCGGCACGCGGCCCGAGCATATCCAACGCCTCGTCGAGTCGGTCGGTCAACTCGCGCCGAAAACGCGGCAAATTGATTTCGTGCCCTCCGCCGCGAGTCTTTACAACAGCGCGCCGCTGCATCTCGATCCGCCGCCGTTGCTCATCGGCGAGCGCCTCAATGCCAACGGTTCCAAGCAATTTCGCGAGTTGCTGCTGCAGCAGGATTGGGACGCGATGGTGTCGATGGCCAAAGAACAGGTTCGCGAAGGCGCGCACATGCTCGACGTTTGCACCGCGTATGTCGGGCGCGATGAAGTTGCGGATATGAATCCGCTCATCGAGCGTTTAAACACGCAAATCTCCGTGCCGCTCGTCATCGACTCGACCGAGTGGCAAGTGATCGACGCCGCGTTGCAGCGCATCGCCGGCCGCGCCGTGGTCAATTCGATCAATCTCGAAGACGGTGAAGAGCGCACGGCGAAAGTGTTGCCATTATGCAAAAAATACGGCGCCGCAACGATTGCATTGACGATTGACGAAGCAGGCATGGCGAAAACCGCGGAGAAAAAATTTGCGCTTGCCAAACGCATTCACGATCTCGCCGTTGACAAATACGGCCTGCGACCGCAGGATTTGATTTTTGATTGTCTCACGTTCACCCTCGGCAGTGGCGACGAGGAATTTCGGCGCAGCGGGATCGAAACGATTGAAGCGATTCGCCGCATTAAAAAAGATTTGCCCGGCTGCTACACGATTCTCGGCGTGAGTAATGTTTCATTTGGCCTCTCGCCGCACGCGCGCCACGCGCTCAATTCGGTTTTCCTTTATTATGCCGTTGAGGCCGGTTTGGATATGGCCATCGTGCATGCGTCGAAAATTATGCCGCTGCACAAAATTGCCGACGACGAGCGCGAGTTGCATCGCCGTCTCATTTTTGATGAACGCAAATTCGACGCGAACGGCACGTGTGTTTCCGATCCGTTGCCAGAGATTCTGGCCTTTTATGCCGGCAAATCGACGCAAAAGAAAGAAGTCGTGGCGATGCCAACGGCCGTGGAAGATCGGCTCAAACGTCGTATCGTCGACGGCGAGAAGCTCGGTCTCGATGCCGATCTCAACGAGGCGTTGAAAAAATATTCAGCGCTGGACATTATCAACAACATTTTGCTTGACGGCATGAAAACCGTTGGCGAGCTGTTTGGCTCCGGGCAAATGCAATTGCCGTTCGTGTTGCAATCCGCGGAGACGATGAAAGCGGCGGTGAAATTTCTCGAGCCGCACATGGAGCGCGTCGAAGGCACAAGCAAAGGCGTGATGGTGCTGGCGACGGTGAAAGGCGACGTGCACGACATCGGCAAAAATCTCGTGGACATCATCCTCACCAACAACGGCTACAAAGTCGTCAATCTCGGCATCAAAGTCTCGATCGAGCAAATGCTGCAAGCCGTCGAGGCGAACAAAGCCGATGCGATTGGAATGAGTGGTCTGTTAGTAAAATCAACATTGATTATGAAAGAAAACCTCGAGGTGATGAACGAGCGCTCGATCACGCTTCCCGTCGTGTTGGGTGGCGCGGCGTTAACGCGGCGCTACGTTGAAGATAATTTGCGCGCCGTTTATCAAGGTCCGTTGTCGTATGCGAACGATGCGTTTGACGGTTTGCATTTTATGGAAAAAATCTGCAATAAAGAGAAGAGTGGAAGAGTGGAAGAAAGTGTGAGCGGGAGAAAGGATGAAGCGGCGAAGCGCCAGCCGAGCGAAAGAGCGAAAGTAACGGCGACGCGCAAACCGGAATGGCAGCCGATTGCGATTCCAACCGCACCGTTTCTCGGCTCGCAAATCGTGCGCGATATTCCGCTGGCAACGGTGTTTGATTATATCAACCCAATCGCGCTGTTTCGCGGGCAGTGGCAGGTACGGCGCGGCAAGATGAAGATTGCCGAGTATAATCAGATGGTAGATGAAAAGTTCGTGCCGATTTTCAACGAGCTGAAGCAGCGCTGTATAAATGAAAAGCTTTTGCTGCCGGAAGTTGCGTATGGTTATTTTCCGTGCAACAGTGACGGCGACAACGTGATCATTTATGATCAACATAGCCAACGCGAAATCGAGCGGTTTCGCTTTCCGCGCCAGCCCGATGGAAACTTGCATTGCATCGCTGATTACTTCGCACCGGTGAGCAGCGGCAAGAAAGATGTGATCGGCATGATGGTCGTTACGGTCGGGCATCGCGCTTCGGAAATTTCCAAAAAACTGTTTGAAAGCGACAAATATGCGGATTATCTTTATTTTCACGGCTTGAGCGTCGAAACTGCCGAAGCCCTGGCGGAATACTGGCACAAAAAAATGCGCGCCGATCTTGGCATAGCGGGCGACGATAGCCAGGAAATCAGCCGGTTGTTTCAACAGGGCTATCGCGGCTCGCGTTATTCGTTCGGTTATCCCGCATGCCCAAATTTAGAGGATCAAGCCCAGCTTTTCCGTCTGCTTGATCCGGCGCGCATCAACATCTCGCTCACCGAAGAATTTCAAATCGTGCCGGAGCAATCAACCTCGGCGATTGTCGTGCATCATCCGGAGGCGAAGTATTTTAATGTTAGGGAAGTCGCAGGTCAAGAGGACGAGGAAAACAAATAATCAAGGCGCAAATCTCAACCTCGAGTCGATCTTATGAAAATTCTCATCACCGGCGCCAGCGGTTTTCTCGGCGGGTATTTGGCGCAAGCGGCGCAGGGCAAGGGCGAGCTGCTCGGAACGTATTGGGAGCATCCGGTGGCGATGCCCGGCGTCGAGCTGCATCGGATGGATTTGACCAACCTCGTGGCGGTCGCGCAGTTCGTGCGCAAAGTGCAGCCACAGATCATCATTCACTCCGCAGCGCTGGCGAATCTCGACACCTGCGAGGCGCAAAAAGATTTGGCGTGGCGCACGAACGTCGATGCGGCGCGCATGTTGGCCGCGGTGGCGCGCGAGTTGAATTGCCGGTTGGTTCATGTTTCGACCGACATGGTGTTTGACGGCAAGAAAGGAAATTATACAGAAGAAGACGTATTGGAGCCGATCAGTTACTACGGCTACAGCAAACGCGCTGCGGAAGAGGCGGTGTTGCGCGCCTATCCGGAGGCGCTGGTGGTGCGCGTGGCGTTGTTGTTTGGTTTTTCCGTGGCCGGCGGCAATAGTTTTTCAGCCGAAATATATAATCGTTTGCGCGCCGGGCAAAAAGTGAAAGTTTTTGCCGATCAGTTTCGTACACCGATTTGGGCGGGCAATGCGGCGCAGGCGATTCTTGAGTTAACCGAAAAAGATCGTGCGGGCATTTTGCATCTTGCCGGCACCGAGCGCATCAGCCGCGCGGACTTTGCCCGCGAGTTGGCGCGGCAAATCAATGCCGATTTGAATTTGTTTGAAGCCGTGTCGATGCATGAAGTCAATTGGCTGGTGCCGCGTCCGGAGGATGTTTCATTAAACACAAAGGTAGCGCGGGAAATTCTACGCACGCCGTTGCTTGATTGCCACGACGGCATCAAGCAGATGCTGGCGATGGCGCCGCAGGCGTTGCAGGATATTTCGTCAAAGTGAAATGTCTTTGATTACGAATGACGCCGATTGTGTAGATTAACACGGATAAGTTTTTCTATTTATAAAACATGAAACTTAACTATAAACTTGAACAAGTAAACGATCAAGATTCATTTTTTGATTTTGTTAAAACACTGATTAATGATCGAAAAACTTCTCCCGACAGTTGGGAGAATGATAGTATAGAAACTTACCTTGCAGCAGCGCTCGAATGGGGTAAAACAACTCAAATGGGACAATCGCAAGGCCTTTCGGGTGAACCTTCATGGAAAACTTTTGCTGTTTTTCTTTATTGTGGTAAAATTTACGAGTAAGGCTGAATTATTTTAATGAGGTGAACAGGGATGTTAAAAAAAATCTTTTTTTGCTGTCTCGTCGCGCTATTAAGCGCATGTGAAGTACCATCACATTTTCCCATCAACCGCGCCAGCTCGCCGGAATTAACGGCGAATGATATTCAATATCATGTCAATTATCTGGCTTCCGATTCGCTCGAGGGCCGGCTCTCCGGAACGCCGGGAAATGAGAAAGCCGCCGGTTATATCGCGGCAGAATTCAAGCGTTTCGGCTTGCAACCGCTGGGCGACAGCGGCGCGTTCACGCAAAAATTTGATTTTGTCGGCGGCATCAATCTCGGCGCCAATAATTTCTTGACCTTCCAACACAGCGGGCGCGATACGGCCTTGACATTGCAAACGGATTTTATTCCGGTGGCGTCATCGGCTTCGGATAGCGTGAGCGGTGACGTGGTTTTCGTCGGCTACGGCATCAGCGCGGAAAAACTGAATTACGATGATTACGCCAAGGTTGACGTCAATGGAAAAATTGCTTTGGCGCTGCGTTATTCACCGGGTGCAAATGATCCGCATTCCAGTTTCGGTGAATACGAACCGATCCGTTACAAAGCTCTGCAGGCGCGGCAACACGGCGCCAAAGCGTTGCTTGTTATCGCCGACGCCGATTCTGCCGCGCCAGCGTTACCCAAGTTGCGTTTTGATCGTTCTGCCACTGATGCCGGCTTGCCGGTGGTTTATATCACGGCGGCCACGGCGGATTGGCTGCTCGGCGCCTCATGCCGCGATCTCGCCGCGCAAATTAATCAAACCAAGAAACCGAATTCGTATGCGGTCACCAGCAGTCGCGCGGCGGTCGTGACCGATCTCAATCAAGATCGGCGCGTGACCGCGAATGTGATCGGCAAACTGGCCGGCAGCGATCCCATTTTAAAGGAGCAAGCCGTGGTGATCGGCGCGCATTATGATCACCTCGGGCGCAGCGGCGAAGGCGCGATGGACCCGGATAAAGATGGGCAAATTCATAACGGCGCCGATGACAATGCTTCCGGAACGGCCGGCATGTTGGAACTAGCGCAATACTTCGCCTCGCAGTCTCCGCGCCCGCGGCGCTCGATTATTTTTATGGCGTACAGCGGCGAAGAGTTGGGCTTGCTCGGCTCCGCGCATTATGTGAACCAACCGACGTTTCCGTTGGCGCAAACATTGGCGATGTTCAACATGGACATGATCGGCCGCATGAAAGACAGCGCCTTGGTGGTGCAAGGCGTCGGCACCGCACCGCAATGGCAGCCGCTCATCACGCGCTTACATCAACCGCCGCAATTTAAATTGGCGTTGAAACCGGAAGGCCCCGGGCCGAGCGATCATTCGAGTTTTTATCAAAAAAATATTCCGGTGCTGTTTTTCTTCACCAATCAACACGAAGATTACCACCGTGTAACAGATGACGCCGAAAAAATCAATGTCGTTGATGAGGCACGGATTTTGCGTTTTATCGCGGGATTGGCGACGGAAATTGCCAACCAGGATTCGACTCTGCAATTTACCAAGGCGGAAAGTCAGCAACCGGCGATGCGCGGTTTTCGCGTTTCTGTCGGCACGGTCCCGGATTATGCCGCCGACGTCGAGGGCATGAAATTGAGCGGCGTGCGGCAAGGCAGCCCGGCGGCAAAGGCGGGTTTGCAGAGCGGTGATATCATCATTAAGTTCGGGAAGTTTACGATTAAAAACGTTTATGATTACACCTACGCGCTGGGAGAATTTTCGCCGGGCCAACAGGTGCCGGTCGTTATAAAACGCGACTCGCAAACCCTCACCCTCACGGTGAGGCTGGAGCGCAGTCAACGACAATAGTTTTCACGGGTGTCCGCATTCGTGCCAAACATGAGGTAAGAGTTAAAGATCCCGATTTTCTTAAAACTTCTTTCAGGAAAGTCGGGATTTCATTTTTGTATTTGCCGGTTACAAGAACGTACGGTTCGTTGATTTCGAGACGCCGGCTTTTGAGATTTTGTCTTGTTGCAACAGTTGAATTTATAGCGGAGCTTTTGTTGTGGATCAGTGGAGTGATACAAAGGATTTGCAAAAGGTAGCTTCTCCCCCAACCGGCGCCGAACCGGAGGCGCTGGTGGATGATGCGGTTTCATCCGAAATTTCGTTATTGGCCCCAGAACCGGAGGCCTCGCTGGCAGATCTCACGCCGGAAGAATTGCCGGCACCACACGCTGTAGCCGTAAAAACCTTCCCCAAAGAATTTAATAAAAATTATTTCGAAGCGTTGGATCGACGTTACCTGCTCATTTTCATTATAACGTTGCTCCTCGAACCCTTAGTGATTTGGTATTTACTGCGCACCCGGCCGCTGGACTTCAGCGACCACGAGGTGGCCAAATTGCAAAACAAGTACGCCGAGCTGTTCCTGTCGGAATTTAAAATTGAAGAGACGCCCGCGGCAACGGCGCCGCAAGCAACTGATATGTTAGCCCGGGCCAGCGAAGCCATTCCACAGGCCCTCGAACGGGTCGAGGGCACGCTGCCGAAAAATGTGGCGGGGCCGGAAACCAATATTAAGTTGCCCAGTTTGAAAAGCCGCCGCGGCAATGCCAATCCGGAAACCCGCGCGTTGTCCGGGGAAAATCGCGAGGCCCAGCGGCGTTTGAATGTGGCGTCGCGGCAACGCGGCATGCAGGCAATCAGCGAAGAAGTCGAACGCATCGGTTTGCTGGGCGTGATTACGTCGGGGAGCAGCGGCTTGGTCTCGCCCTCACCGGTGACAGATATTTTGCAATATGCCGACAGCACCATTGGTGATATCGACAACGCCCTTGCTCAGGTCCAAAAGTTGCGCGTGCCCCGCGCCGGTGTCGATTATTTTGGCACGAGTATTAGCGGTGGTGGACCCAACGGTTTAAACCATAAGTTGGCGCGCGGCGACGTTTACATTGCCGATAAAGAATTGCGCGGCACGCGGGCCACTTCTTCCGGCATTATGGCGGAAGATATTGTGACCGGCCTGGCCACGGCTTCGCAGAAAACCATTGCACGCAATCAACAATTCGAAACGGTGGCATCGGCGCCCAGTTTATTACCCGTGTCCCCAACTCATTCCGGGGCGGCGCCGTTGGCCGGAATCAGCGGTCTGCGCGGCCGGCCGGCTAAAGGTCCAGCCACGCGTGATCGCGAGCGCATCCGTGAAATTGTTCTGGCGCACAGTCCAGCCATTCAAGACTGTTATCGCCGCCAACTAAAAGGCAATGCGGCACTCAAAGGCAAAGTTTCGGTGCGCTTCACGGTTAATTCGTTGGGTTACGTCAGCGAAGTTGAAATCGTCAAATCCGAAATGATGGCCGACGGCGTTCCCGTGCAGTTGCCGCAAATGGAAGAATGCATTTTAGGAAAAATCCGTAAATGGCGCGACTTTGGCCAGGTTGATGATTCACAGGGCGACGTGACGTTTCGGCAAACATACAATTTCGGCTATTGAAAACATGCCGCCGGCTGCCAGCCAGCACTTTTAATTTGACCCTGCGCAATGATTTTGTTGCTCGGGGTTTTTTGTTTTGTGTTAACCTTGGCCAAACGCAACGAAAACGCCGCATTGAAATTATACCGGCGGGGAAAATTCTCCCGTGACGGTTCTGTTTCCAACGTGACGACTTTTATTTTTTGAGCTTTGCTAAAAGTATTTGACATTGTGCCGCTTGCAGTATATTTTGTTTCTCCGGTTCAAATATCAAAACTTTTCATTGCGTGCTCAACATGCCGGAAGTCACAAATTTTATTTCACGTTCTGCGCTCAAAGCGAGCGATGAAGTACATCGTTTGAAAATCGCCAAAGCCATTGCGACTTACGACGCAGCGGCGACCAGCACGAAAGCCAATCAATTCAGCGATTGGCAACAAGCGCGGAATATAGCGGCGGCAATAAAAAATTATACACTCGCGCATCTTGCGGACTTGCTCGAACAATTTGAAGCCAATTTTAGCGCACGCGGCGGCAAAGTTTTTTGGGCAGCGACGGCGGCAGAGGCGACGGATTATGTTTTGCAATTGGCCCAAGAGCGGCACGCGCGAAAAGTCGTCAAATCGAAATCCATGACGACGGAGGAAATCAACCTCAACGAAAAGCTTGAACACGCGGGCATTGAAGTGCGCGAGAGCGATCTTGGGGAGTTGATTGTGCAATTGGCCGGCGAAAAGCCGTATCACATCGTCACGCCGGCAATGCACAAGAGCAAAGCGGAAATCAGCGCGCTATTTCAGGAAAAACTGGACGCGCCGCCGACGGAGAGCGCCGAAGAATTGACCATGATCGCGCGCCGGCATTTGCGGCAGGATTATGTGACGGCGGCGATCGGCATCACCGGCGCCAATTTTATTATTGCCGATGCCGGCGCCATCTCCATGACGGAAAATGAAGGCAACGGCCGCCTTACCATGTCGTGTCCGCCGGTTCATATCGTTATTGCCGGCATCGAAAAAATCATTCCCCGCCTCACCGACTTAAGCTTATTTCTACCCCTGCTCGCCACCAGCGGCACCGGACAGGAAATTACCTGCTACAATTCCATTGTTTTTGGCCCCCGCCGCGATGACGAAGGCGACGGCCCCGAGGAGATGCACGTGATTTTGCTCGACAACGGCCGTTCGCAGCTTTATCATCAGCCTCATTTTCGCGAGGCGCTGCGCTGCATTCGTTGCGGCGCATGTTTAAATGCGTGCCCGGTGTTTCGCACGATCGGCGGGCACACTTACGATGTCACCTATCAAGGCCCAATCGGCGCGGTGATTTCACCCCATTACAATGGGCTGCCGCAATACCAACATCTCGCCTTTGCCTCATCGTTGTGCGGTGCGTGCAGCGATGTTTGCCCGGTGCACATCGATGTGCATCATTTAATTTTGGAGAATCGCGTCACGGCGATCAAACAGGTGCAGCAAAGCCTATTCTGGCGTGCGGCCATGCGAATGTACGCCTGGACGATGCGTTCGCGCTTACGTTTGAATTGGCTGCGGCCATTGCTGCGCTGGGGCCAACCGTTTTTATTTTTGCTCGGAAAAAAGCAGGCCCCGAAGTTAGCCCCCAAAACATTTGCCGAATTGTGGAGGGAGCAGAGTTGAAAAACGCGCGGGAAAAAATCTTGCAAACCTTGCGACAAAGTTCAAGTCCAGCCTCGGCTGTGGCCCCATTACCGCGACCTCTTGACGCCTTGATTTACAAAAATTATCCGCCGGCGCGCCAAAATCCGCTGCAAACTTTTGCGCAAAAGCTCGCCGCGCTCAAAGGCGAATTCTATCCTGTTGGCAATGAGCTGCAAGCGGCAACTGTTTTGCGCGAGCTGTTAAGCAATGTCCCGATCACTAAAGAGGCAAAATCTATCGCGCGCCATCATCACGCATTATTGGATCGTGTTTGCGCCGGCGATGCCTGGCTTGCGGAAAATGTACAGATTATCGATGAGCAAAAAATCTCTTCACCGGCTTTTGCCGAATTTACGGCCGGCATTACGGCGGTTGATTTTCTCGTGGCCCGCACTGGAAGCATCGTTTTAAGCACGGCAACCGCGGGCGGCCGACGGCTTTCAGTGTTGCCGCCGCTGCATATTGCCGTGGCAACAACGGCGCAGTTAGTTTTTTCTCTCGACGAGGCGCTCCAGGCCTTTCACGAGCGTAATGCGTCGAAGCGCTCCAGTTACGCAACCATTATCACCGGCCCCAGCCGAACTTCCGACATTGAAAAAATTCTCGTCCTCGGCGCGCACGGGCCGAAACGGCTGGCGGTGATTGTGGTAGGGTAAGGTGGAAAGAAGGCTTTTACAACTCTAACTGCTATCGCATTGCAATTTGAATTTGGTCTTTCAACTTGGAATCGGTAAGTTCGCCAAGATCTTTCTCGAAGCGTGATTTGTCCAAGGTACGTACTTGATAACACAACGCAATCGAATCAACAGGCAAGCCACCGGTTTGGGCGGGAAGCAAAGCTTCATTGGGATAAAGCGCGCGATCGGGAGATTTAACCGAGGTCAGTGGAACCACATTAACGACTGACAGGAGTTGATTTAGCGGCTCTCGACTGACAACTAATACCGGCCGCCTGCCTGCTCTGAGCCGCGAATCGGATCAAGCACTGCCACGAAAACATTCCATTGGTAGGTCATTGATCTCGCTCCCACCATTCCGCATCAACGTGCTTGAAATCATTCATCACTTCATGTAGATCGGCAAGAAAAAGTGGTACTCACGATAAAAGTCAATATTGAAATTCATGGCAAAACCGAACGAAAAAATAAAAAACTTTGATCGCGCCCTCACGGAAGGCCCAATTCGCAATGCATTATGGAAGCTGGCGTGGCCGACAATGCTGCAAAATATTATTGCTGGCTTGCAGGGCATCATCGATCACACCTTGGTCGGCCATCTCGTCGGGCGCAATGCCAATGCGGCGATTGGCGTAAGCTGGCAAATATTTTTGGTCGTCATTGTTTTCATCAGCTCGCTGTTTTCGGGGATGGGCGTGCTGGTTGCACGCTTCGCTGGCGCGGGTGACACCGAAAAAGTCAATCGCGTGGTTTATCAAGCTTTTATCACGGCGGTTATTCTTGCCTGTTTTATTCTCGCGCCCATTGGTTATTTTCTCGCGCCGCAATTATTGGATTTGGTACATGCGGCGCCGGAAGTGAAAACCGAAGCGCTGCCATATATTAGAATATCAACTTTCTGACTTGGTGTTTTAGCCCCGATTTTATTGGCTCTTTTTAGC
>CAYUVM010000088.1:0-11267 GCA_964447935.1 uncultured Cytophagia bacterium
CCCTGCTTCATCTGAAGCCGCAATACATCGATCCCAACGTCGCTGATGCGTTCAATTATCGCGTCATCTACCGCTATAGCGGCGCCAATAAACAGGTCGACACCGATTATTTCGGCGCCCCCGCGGAACTGCGCGTGATCGTCGAGCAGTTGCTCAATTTGACGAAACCGCTCGGCGGCCTGGCGCTCGAATTTAAAACGAGCGCCGAACAGTTGAAGCAGGGCGAAAAACTCACGCTGACCCTGACTGTGACGAATCGCAATACGGCGCCGCTGACGTTGGCGTTTTCCAGCGGCCAGAGATTTGATTTCTTCGTGTCAGCCCCGGCCAGCGCGGCGCTGAACAATCGCGTTGCGCGCCAAGCGCAATTATGGAACTGGGCTTATGACAAGGGTTTTATCGCGGTTATAAGCGATGAAACTTTAGCGCCCGGCGCCAGCCGCGCGTATTCGGCGGAATGGGATGGCCGCAACAACAAAGGCGAATTGCTCGAAGGCGAATTCGCCCTCGGCGCGCGTTTGGTTTCACAGCCGGGCGGCTATTCGGATTTGCGCAAGGTGATCGTGACGAAGTAATCTCACGCTACTCGCACTTACTCTTGCTCGAGAATACGAGCAGGAGTAAGTGCGAGGCGTGCGAATAAAAAATGAAATTTTGTTTTTCCCTCAAAGCACCTTAAAGAGGTCCATGCAAAAATTGAAACTGTTTTTCATTACTGTGACCGCCATCGCAATAGGCATCATTGATTTACCCAAAGCGCGCGCCTGCAGTTGCCTGCCACCACCGCCGCCGGCAAAAGCGTTTGCCGAAGCCGACGCCGTATTCATGGGCAAAGTCATGTCGTTCGATGATGCTGGCGATAACTGGCAGCGCCTGGCAAAATTTACCGTCACTAAAATTTGGAAAGGCGAGCGCAGCGCGGTGAATGAGATTTTGACGGCAATTAGTTCCGCGTCCTGCGGATACGATTTTCTGGTCGGCGAAACTTATGTTGTCTATGCAAACCAACTCAGCGACAGCAAACTGCACACTTTTCTTTGCACGCGCACGAAACGTGCGCGTGATTCGGCGGAAGATTTAAAATATCTCGCCACCGCCGCGAGTTTTCCGCTGGCCGTCGGCAACGCGTGGACTTTACAGCAGAAACAAACGCCGATTCGCTACAAAGACAACATCATTGATTCGCTGCGTCTCGGCGGCAAATTGTATTTTCGCTTCGAGCATTTCCGCGAGTTCAACGACGTTGCGTTGCGCCTCGCGGATGACGGCAGGCTGTATATGCGCTTCGACACCACTGAGCAAGTGTGGCTCGATTTTGGCGCAAAAGTTGGCGATAGTTGGCCGGTGACCGCGCCCAACAAACTCGCGAGCTGGACGGTGCAATTGCAAAGCCGCACCGATACTGTCAAAACGCCGGTGGGCACGTTTACCCACTGTTTGCGTTTTCATTTCAAATTTCCCGGCGCCGACAACGATTGGGATGAGTGGTACGCGCCCAACGTCGGGCCGGTCAAAAGATTACAGTTTGGCATTGCGCCGTTCGAGTTTAATCTGCAAAGCGCCATCATCAACGGCAATCCTTTGCCGACGGCAATTGCTGAAAGTCCAAACGTTCAAACCGTGCGGAATTTTGCGCTGCAACAAAACCATCCCAATCCGTTTCCCGCCGCCGGCAACAACGCCACGGCGATTCGTTATGATCTCAAAACGACAATGACGGTTTATTTGAGCATCTATGACATGCTCGGCCGGGAAATAAAAACGTTGGTGCAGAAACCTCAGCCTGCCGGCGAACACCTCGCCGTTTGGGATGGCATCGCAGCGACGGGCGAACCCGCGCCGAATGGAATTTATTTCTATCGCCTGCAAGCGGGAAAACAAGTCGAAGTCAAAAAGTTAATTTTAACCAGATAGTAAAAATATATGATGAAAAGCTCACTGCTGACTTTTGCGGATAAAACTGCGGTTTGGGGTATGCTCGCAACGCTCTGGCTCACCGCATGTTCGCCGGAGCAGGGAACTTCGCTTTACGAAGATATCAAAACTGACGTCGCCGCCATCAAAGCCACGTCGCACGACCAGCCCGGCTATCAGCCGGTGCCGGACTCGTTGCGTTTGCGTTTTGACAAAACACTGCGGGCGTTGCGCGTCACGGTTGTTACTGACGGTTGCGAACCGTTGCCGCAGGCCAAAGTGGAAGAGAGTACGGGCCGCTTACTCGTACAATTCGACATGAAAGACACTTGCGTTCATGTGCGCGCCGAATTTTTTGATGTTGACATGCTGATTAGCCCCGTGCATGAAGACGAGTTTCGCTTGCTCGTCGAACGCCGCAACTTTACTAACGAAGATCCGGGCTTAATTTTGTTGAATCAACTGGTGGATGTGCGCAAATTGCCGGGGGTGAAATAATACGACGTCGAGAAGTCCGAAGCCGAAAGTCTAAAACTGTTGGTGAAATAGCCGCTGTAAACAGCAGACGTACGAGATTCATGTTTCAATTTATGGAGAGATTATGAGAAAAGTTGTTATCATCGGTGCGACCGCCTGGTTTCTTATATTGTTGTCGAGTTTTCCGCTATTTTTTATCAACGCCGCATTTGCTTCGACTCAGCAAAACGCCCATGCGAAGTCCTCTGCGAAAATTATACAGCTTTACCGCGCCATTGAAGTGGCGCGGCTTTTACAGCAATCGCCGTCTCAGCGCGCGGCTGTTGTAAAAGCAATCTCGTACGCCGAAGCAACAGGATTGCAAGCTATTGCCGGACGCGTGACGACGAGTGATGGCATGCCGTTGAGCCGAATTAAAGGCATCGTTGTGGCCTTTACCGCTTATCCCGATTCAATCGTCTCAAAGGAATTTGCTTATGTCAATCCCGACGGCAGTTATCTCATCGAGCATTTGGTGCCTGGAAATTATTATGTGATAGCACAGGCGGATAGCTATGAAACTCAGTACTACAGTCAAGCAGCAACATTTGAACAAGCGAAGCAAGTGCAAGTGGTGGCGTCCGACACCACAACCGGAATTGATTTCAAGCTGCAAAAAATTTCACTGGGCACCGGCGTGATCTCCGGCAAAGTGACGAATGCCTCGGGCCAGCCGCTGGCCAATGCCAATGTGATGGCGTTTTCCAATGACAATCCGTTTTCTTTTGCGAACGTTTTGACCGCACGCGACGGCACCTTTCGCCTCGAAGCGCTTAAAACCGGCAGCCACATCGTGCAGGCGGTCGCGGAGGGTTATATTACGAAATTTTATAACAACCGCCGGTTGCATGAAAAACCCGATTTCGTGAATGTTGTCGAGCCGAATGAAACCAAGAATATTGACTTCACGCTTACCGCCGGTGGGGCGATCACCGGCAAAGTGACGGATAAATCCGGCAACCCGCTCAGCGGCGCGATCGTGCAAAGTTATTTTGCCAAAATAGACTCCTTGTTCGGGAAAGGTTTTAGCATGGCCGTCACGGAAGCGGATGGCGCGTATAAAATTTCCGGATTGGAAAGCGGCGCGTATATCATTTCCGCCGAAGCATGGTCGCCGTGGGCCCGCGCGCAGCGGTGGTATAAAAATGTTAGCACGCCGGATTCCGCGGCGGTGCTCAATGTGCAGGAAGAAAAAACCCTTGCCGGCATTGATTTCATGCTCGATTTGCCGCGCGTGGCTGGCTCGATCAGCGGCCTCGTGACCAATGCGAAAGGCGAACCGCTGCCGGAGGTTTCGGTGCAAGGTTACACGTTGTTCGATTCCCTGTCGCTTAGGCCGCAAATTTGGATTTACACCAACACGGATTTGAATGGCCGCTATCGTCTTGAGGCGCCGGCGGGAGAATATATTATTTCCGCGAGCGCTTTCAACAGTTGGCAATCGGCAACCCGCTGGTATCCCAATGTGTCGACGCCGGACAGTGCCAAACCATTGGTGGTACAGAAAAATGTTGATCTGAAAAATATCGATTTCCAATTGCCGCTTGTGCAGGGCAACAGCGTGATTTACGGCACCGTCAGAAGCGATGATGGCCGCCCGCTCATTGGCGCGTTTGTCGAAGTCACCCCGGCCGACGATTTAACCAAGCCGAGTTGGAAAATCTGGGCCAGCGCCAGCACCGACAGCCTGGGGCAGTTTTATATTCCGAAATTGCCGCCGGGCCAATATCTCGTGCACACGCAATATTGGGAAGATGTGCGTTTCGGCGCGCAATGGCATAAACTCGCCGACACGCGTGAGCAGGCGACCCCGGTTACCGTTCAAGACGCGGAAAAAGTTGGACCGATCGATTTTCAACTCAAGCTGCGGCCGCAGTATGGCAGCATTTATGGCCGCGTCACTGCCGATGCCGATGGCAGTCCGATTGGCCGCGCGTATATCGAAGTTTCCCCGCTGAAGAGAAATTATTACACCGGCGCGCCGATTGGTTTTTGGAATTGGAATACGACGACCAACGATCTTGGCGAGTATCGTCTCGATTTGTTGCCCGAGGGCGAGTATTTGATTGCGGTTTACGCCGACGGCGCGTTTGAATATTATGAAAACGCCGTTGTGCCGGAGCTGGCGAAATCCATTCAGGTCATCGGCGGCGATTCGACGCAAATTCATTTTGGCCTCAGCCCGCGCCGCGAAGGCAAGGGCGTCATCTCTGGCCGGGTGATGGATGAATTGAAAGATGGCTTTATTCCAATCGCGATGGTGATTGCGCGCCCGACGATTGTGCCGCTGGTTTGGCCGAAATCGGAAATGTTTTTCACCGCGGTGACGAATCCGTTCGGCGAATATAAAATGACCGGCCTGCCGGACGGCGAATATTATGTGATGAGTTTCGCACCGACTTACGTTGGAAAATTTTATGAGAATACCTACGATCCGGGCGAAGCAACGCCGGTGCAGGTTACCGAGCAAAAGCCAGCAGAGAAGATTGATTTTGCCCTACGTCAGATTTTTTATCGCAATAAAGCCGGCCTGGATTCGCGCGCGGGCAACGGCGTGAGTGTGATCGGCAAAGTGAGCGAGGGCAGCAAAAAAGGCGTGGCCAATGCGTATGTTTACGTGCTCAATGAGCTGCGGCAGCCGGTGGCCTTTACTCGCACCAACTCCGAAGGCCAATATGAAATTACCGGCGTGGAAGCCGGCATCTATCGGCTGCTCGCAAGCCACCTCAACTACAGCAGCAAATATAATGATGATGCCAACCGTTTTGCTGAAGCGAAAGCGGTTGAATTGACTCCTGGCAAGCTCGAGGTGAATTTCGTGCTCGCGCCAAAATCCACGACCGGTATTGATGAAGAAGCCGGAACCCCAATTCCCCAGACGGTTGAATTGTATGGCAATTATCCGAATCCATTTAATCCGCAAACGCAAATCGCTTTTGGCCTGCCAGCAACGATGCGCGTAAAAATTCGTCTCTTCAACGTACTCGGCGAGGAAGTCGCGGTGTTGCACGACGGCGTGTTGAATGCAGGCGTGCATCGCCTCAACTGGAACGGCCGCAATCAGGCCGGGCGCCAGGTTGGCTCGGGATTGTATCTGTATCGTCTCGAAAGTCCTGCCCTCACTTTGCGTGGCAAGATGCTGTTGTTGCGTTGATATTGATTATACGTTGCTGGCGGCTCGAAATAAAGCCGCCAGCAATTTAAACAAATAAGAACAACTCAACCATGAACGCAATAAAATCTCGTTTTGCTTTAACAATTGTCACGGTATTTGTTCTGATGCTGTCAATAGCATGTGAGCATACGGCCTCCCCAAGTGACACCGAAGAATTTTCACAGTTGGATTTCAGTTCGATAATCGAACCGGCTGGACGTTGGCAAGCTTATGGTTTGAAAAATTATTCTATTGAGCAAAAGCGCGTTTGCTTTTGCCGTTTTCCGCATGGTTTTGTAAGGCTCACGGTCAAAGACAACAAAATCGTGAGCGGCATTGATCTCACCACGAATCAATTGGTGCCAACGGAAACGCTGCAATATTATCAAACCATCGATGCGCTTTTTAGGTGGATTAAGGAAATGCAGGCTTTAAATCCGGCGCGGCTGGAGATCGAATACCATGCGCGTTTTGGTTATCCGGAGAAAATCGCCTTTGATTACAGCCCGGGCGTCGCTGATGATGAATTGTGGATTGAGATGCAGGAGTTAAAAAAATGAGTCGCAAAAATTTCTTCGTAATCGCATGGTTGCCGCTATTGCTTGGATTGCAATCGTGCAGCCCGACTGGCATCGAGCCGACTCCGCCGTCGCCTTGCCCTGCCATCAAAATTACGGATGCCTCCGCCGACTCGTTACGGCTGGACAGTTTTGATTTAAAGGCGGTTTCCCTCAACGCGGATACGTTGTTTATGGAAATCACGCACGGCGGCGGTTGCCAACCACATGAGTATGCACTGTTCATGAGTCCGTCCGTGTTTGCCGAATCTTCTCCCGTGCAGGCGAGCCTTTATTTGCGGCACAATGCCAATGGCGATGCCTGCAAAGCGCTGCTGCGGCCCAAACTCTGCTTTGACTTGCGGCCGGTGGCGGAGCAATACCGGAAATTTTATGGCAACCTGGCGCCGATTCGCCTTAATGTTTACGGCTATATCGCCGGACAAACATTCAGCGTACTTTACGAGCCGCGCTAACAAGCACTTTTATATCGCAGAGGCGTTGGATGAAGTATCTACATTTTATTCTATCGACGTTCATCCTCACCGCCTGTTCACACGGCTTGGAGCCGTTGCCGGCCAATGATGAAATCGTGCTGGTCAATAAAACCCGCGAGACGATTTATTATGCCGCGTTCGAGCAGGAGGTTCTCGCGAGAATACTTTGGGCGCCGGTCTCGCGGGATGAAAATCGCCTCAATTCCGACGACGCGAAGCCGGTCAAATTTGGCGAGATTCATGCCTTTGAACCAGGCAAGAGTTTCGTTCTCTACTGGTGGACGAACAACCAGAACAAGCTCGCGCATTTTTCCGTTATGGTGGTTACCCCGCAAAAATTAAAATCAGCCGGGCGGCGGTTTGTCTTAACCGGTTTCATCAGTTGATTGTTGATTTAATCCTGCCTTGATTTCCCCGTCGTGCCGTCAGACGGCGCAACTTCGGATTTTCGAAAAGCACCCAGTACGCTAACCGCGCAACGAATTAAAATTTTCTCGTTGTAATTTCCAGAATCTTTTATTATTTTCTTGCCTGCCGCCCATTATTCGTGTAGATTGAGAGCAGCAGCAAAATTAAAACGATTTAAAAATTTAGCGCTTTTATGTCTGATGTCGCCATTCCCGTTCGCAAACGCCGGCCGGAAATTTGGCAGCGGTCGCGCGTTGTGACGATTCCACGTTATCACGTCATCCTGTTGGATGATGACGACCATTCGTATGATTACGTCATTGAGATGTTGACCGCGCTGTTCGGCCACAGCCGCGAGCGGGCTTTTCTTATGGCCTGCGAAGTCGACGCGGCCGGCCGCGTCATCGTTGACACCACCACCAAAGAACGCGCCGAACTGAAGCGCGATCAAATTCACGCGTACGGCGCGGACTGGCGGATTCCGCATTGCAAAGGCTCGATGAGCGCCACCGTCGAGCCGGCGCCGGGTAATGACGAGGACGAATAATCTTTCCAGGACGGAACTCCATTTCACTGCTTCATTCCACCGCAAAGGGACTATCGTGCCTCTGTCTTTTCAAACTGCCGCTGGTTTTCGAAATCGTCTTACCTCACTCATGCTAATCGTCACCGGTTTATGGGCCGTCGCCGCTTCGGCCCAAACCTCGTCGCAACGCTTGTTCTCACTGCTGTCGGCACGGTTTGCGACGGATGACTCGCTGCGCCAATTGGCGGCCTTTTCATACGACTTGCATCTGACGAGCACATTTTATATGAAAGAAGATTCCGCGCAGATAACGGAAGACTGGCACCTCAGGCAAACCCCGGATAGTATTCGCGCCAGACTCGTGTCACGGCAGACCACGGGCAAAGCCGAGGTGGCGAAACAATACGTGTCGCCGGTGAAAATCGTCTCAGCGCCACGGAGCAACGGCGAGATGACAGCCGATCCGTTGATCGCCCCAATTCGGGAAATTTTGCAGCGCATCAAAAAAGATGCGAAAGCTCAGGTGATGATCGACGGGCAAACCACCGGCAGCCACGGCGCTTCCAATTATGTGCTGCGGTTTTTAGCCAATAATCGCACCGGCACGCTGTGGGTCAACACCAAAACGGCTGGGCTGGAGCGCGCCGAATGGGCCTATGGCAAATCGTTGGGGGTGTCATCTTCCGCGGAGAAATCCTCCGTCGAATTTGCGCCGGTATTGAACGACATGACTTTCCCGGTGCGGCTGGTGATCAATGCGCGCAACCGTGCGCTGTTGCGCCGCACCGGTTCTTATACGGAAATTGCAACCAAAAATTTTAAACCGGAGGAGATGCCATGACGATACGGCAACTGGCCGACAGCGATATGGACGTCGTGTTGGCGTTGTGGAATCGCAGCGCCACGCTGGATCCCATGACGCCGGAATTGTTCGAAGAAAAAGTTTTTGATGATCCCGATTTTCGGGCGGAATGGGCGCTGGTGGCGGAAGAACAAGGCCGCTTGATCGGTTTCATCATGGGGCTGGCGCGTCATTTCGGCGAGGATAAGGTCGGTTTTATCAAGTTGCTCGCCATCGACCCTGCCCTGCAGCGACGCGGTTTCGGCACGCAACTGTTGCAACAAATCGAAACCAAGTTGTGGCAGGCCGGGGTTTCGCATATTCGCGCGATTGACAGCAATCCGAATTATCTGCAGCCCGGGCTTGATCCGCGCTACACCGCCGCGATTATCTTTTTCGAGCATCACGGGTACAAACGTTTTGCCGAAGCGCTGAATTTAGAAGTCGATCTGGCTAGCCGCGATTTCAACACCGCGCCGCTGGAAGAACAACTGCGCGCCAAAGGCATCGAAGTACGCCGCGCGATTATGGGCGACCGCGATGATGTGATGCGGCTGCTCGAGCGCCATTGGAAAGCGTGGATTCCGGAAGTCGATCGCACGCTGCTCAACTATCCGATTTCGTTGCACGTCGCAGTGCAGCAAAATCGTCTCATTGGTTTTTCGGCCTACGACGGCAACAACTTCAACACCGGCTGGTTCGGGCCGATGGGCACCGACCCGACGCTGCGTGGCAAAGGCGTCGGCGGCGTTTTGCTGCTGCGCTGCTTGCAGGATATCAAAACGCAGGGCCATCGTTTCGCCGTGATTCCGTGGGTCGGGCCGTATCGGTTTTATTCGCATTACGCCGGCGCGCGCATCAGCCGCGTGTTTTGGCGGTATAAAAAAGAAGTGGCGCAGTGAAGTGTGATTTGTAAATAACCACTAAGACACCAAGGCACGAAGTTAAAAGCTTTCTTAGTGTCTTCGTGCCTTGGTGATTCCATGATCTTTTGAAAATCCGTTCTACTATGAAAACCTCGACCAAATTTTTTCTATCCGTTGCGTTTTTTCTCTCCGTTGGGATTTTTCCCATTCAACTCTTTCCCCAAGTCAAACCCGGCCTCGAAATGCTCATCACCAAAAATTTAAATCTCATCGAAGGCAGGCGGGTCGGTCTCATCACCAACCCGACGGGCGTGACTGCGGATTTGACCTCGACGATTGACGTGTTGCATAATTTGCCGAACGTGAAACTCACCGCACTGTTCGGGCCGGAGCACGGCGTGCGCGGCGATGCGTTTGCCGGCGAGAAAGTCGGACACAGCGTCGATCGCAAAACCGGCGTGCCGATTTACTCACTCTACAACGGCCCGTTTGCGCCGCCGACGCCGGAAATGTTGAAGAATATTGAAGTGATGATTTACGATATTCAAGACATTGGCTCGCGCGCGTACACGTACATTTACACGATGGCGCTGGCGATGCAGGGCGCGGCCAAGGCCGGCATTCCCTTCATCGTTTTGGATCGCCCCAATCCGCTCGGCGGGAATTTGATCGAAGGCCCGGTGTTGGATGAACGCTTCAAGTCCGGCATCGGCATGTATCCGATTCCGTATATTTACGGCCTCACCGTCGGCGAACTGGCGAAATTTTTTAATGAGGAATTTGGCATTCACGCCAATTTGATCGTCGTGCCGATGGAAGGCTGGCGCCGCGACATGTTTTTTAGCGACAGCGGTTTGCCGTGGGTGCTCACCTCGCCGCATGTGCCGCATCCGGAAACGGTGTTTCATATCGCCGCCACCGGCGGCATTGGCGAGCTGCAATCGCTCTCCGAAGGCGTCGGTTACACGCTGCCGTTCGAGATCATCGGCCAGACGTGGATCGAGCCGGAGCAACTGGCCGCCGAGCTGAACCAGCGCGGGCTGCCCGGCGTGCGGTTTCGGCCGCTGTATTTTCGCCCGTATTATTTTGCCCACAAAGACCAGCAACTCGCCGGCGTGCAGATTCATCTCCTGAACGCCCGCGCGTTTCAGCCGATGTTGACGCAATTGCACCTGCTCGCCGCGGTGTTGAAATTATATCCGGCGCAGCAGATTTTTAACACCAACCAGTTGTCGGGTTTCGACCGCGCGATGGGAACGGATCAGGTGCGGCTGGCGTTGCTGCGCGGCGAGACGCCGGAGACGATTATGGCGGGTTGGGAAAAAGATTTGGCGGGTTATCGACAGAAAAGAGAAAAATATTTGTTGTATCGGTGATTTTGTTGTACGCCCCGCCTTGTAGAGACGGCCCGCCGGGCCGTCTCTACGCCGCCAACCGTTCCTCCAGCGCCAGCGCGATTTGGTACGCCACCCAATAGCCGTTGTCGATGCGTTCTTGTTGGGTCATCCCGCGTTTGAGCATCGCCGCCTCGGGAATGCCGTCATAAAACTTTTTATTCTTTGATTGATAGAGATGGCTATATTCCGAAACATCCAACGCGTATTCTTTGGCCTTCTGCAAATGTTCTACGATAGACAACCCCAGAAATGAATTTGTTTCGGTTGCTTTTTGCTTTTTGCCGTTTGCTTTTTGCTGTTCCAACAAAGCCTCGGCGCAAAACAAATGAATATCCGCTAACGCCACCCGATATCCCGCCCGCTCCGCAACCTCCCGCGCTTCTTTGAGCGTTGCTTCGATCTCGGCCAATTTTTCTACCGACAACGGCCTACTGCCCACTGAATACTGAACACTGGCCCACTGAAACCTCGCCCACGCCAGCAACAAATTCGGCTCCTCCGAAACCAAATTCACACTACGGCAGCGGCGCAAGGCCTCGCTCAAACAGCGTTCCGCCGCGTGCAGGGCATGGTCTTTTTGCAGCCGCAGCG
>CAYUVM010000089.1:0-11188 GCA_964447935.1 uncultured Cytophagia bacterium
CGTGCGGCTGCCACTGACTGCCCAACTGTTGCTGCCGAGCACGGCAGGCGGCATGCCGAGTTGAGCACGCGTATCAAAAGCCAATTGGATGAAATTGTCTAGCGCCCCTTGATGAACCCTCGTCGCGGCAATACTTGGCGAGTTTTCTAATACCGCCGGAAAAATCTCCATCGCCATGGGCAGACCATATTGGTTCGCGATTTTGCCAAGCGCCGGCTCAAAAAACCACGCGTAACATAAATTGAAGGCGAGCAGCCGGATGAGACCGATGCTGTCCTCAATTTTCCAGGGCTCCGGCTTGTATTGCAAAATGCTAAATTCAATAGGCAGGCGGGATTTATTTTCCTCAATGAACGCATTGACGCCTTCGGCGTATGCTTCGAGGAGGCGGCGGGACTCCGGAGAAAGATTTTCGGCGAGGCGTTTCGCGAGACGATGAAAACCCCACGTGCGCAAGAATTTATCCTGGGGCAGCGTGGCTTCGCCCAAAATTTCGGAGAGGGTGCCGCGCACGGCGCGTCGCGTAATATCCATCTGCCATAGGCGATCCTGGGCAGCGACATACCCCGCGGCGCGCCAAAGATCACTTTCATTTTGCGCAAAAATATGCGGTACGCCGTATTCGTCACGCTGCACCGTGACAGGCTGCGAGAGCGCAGCGAGTGATTTTTCTCCACCGGCCGGCGGCAAAGATTTCTTCACTAACCTGGTGCCAAAAACTGCGACCGCTCCGAGAATCACCAGCAAAATCACTAAAACCCCCAGAAAGATTCTCAGACTCTTGGGCATCAACGCGCTCCCGTTTTGCAGATTGGTGGATGGATTATTCGACTAATCGATCGCAGAGTTGGGAATTGTTAGATTGAAGTAATGAGGGCGTAATGACTTTCAATACCCCAAGCATCCACCAATCCAGCAATTGAATTTTTATTGAGGCTTGCGGGTTCGGCGTTCGCCGCTTTGGCCGTCGCCCGAACGTTTTTCTTCGCGCTTGCCGCTATCTTGCGGTTTCGCCGCGGGCTGGCTGTTGCCGGAATCCGTGGGTTTCGCCAGCGTGCCGGGATTGGAGGCCGGTTCCGGGGAATTAACCGAAGGCGAATTGGATTCATCCTGCCGGCTTAAATGGCGTTTGTCAAACGGCCGTTTTTTTTGTTCTTCCGTGGTGGCGTCGCCGGAAGCAACCGGAGTATAATATGGAATCCACCAGGGCGTATCGTAATAATTAACCCACGCTGGTGAAACCATGCGGCGGGGTGGCGGCACTGCGGCATGATGTGTACGTAAACTTCCCAAACTGTGGCACCCGGAGCAATCATCCGTAAAACCGACCATCTCGTTCTCGTGCGCCGAAGCAGTGCGATCGTCGGTTTGTACGCGCGGGTGCTTCAGCATGGTGTAACAGCCGACACTGGTTCCGATCAATAAAACGGCGGCAAGCGCTACAAAAAAATTCCGTGGAGATTTCATACGGTTCCTTTAACGCAGTCAAGCTGAAAACTCAACTTCGCCGCTTGCATTCCTTGGCGGCCAAGCGCCGTATTCATCCGTGGGTCACGCGCAGTTGAGGCAGCGTTAGTTACAAGATGTACTGAAAGTACGTGATTTGAAACTCGCGGTTGAAGTTGTTCGCGCCGCGACGATTTTTTAAGATATTTTTTAAATACAATTCGATATAAACAATCTTCCGGATGTTCAATCGCAAGCCGGCATTCAAATAACCGGTGCCTTCTCCAAGTCCGACTTTGTTCGGCGTGTCGTTGAGCGCAAAATCATATTCTCCTAACAACTCAAAATCTTGATTGAATGCCAAGGCGCCGCCGGTAAACAGGTTAATGTCGCCATCGCCGTCATCACGCTCCAGGGTGAAATTGACCCCGCCATGAAAATCCAGGTGTTCGAAGAACGCATAACTTTTACTGGCCACGGCGTAAAATCCCAGCGATTTGTTGGCATAACGATTGACTTCTTTAAAGCTCACCGTCGAATCAACGCCGGCCCGGGTTTTCACCGTGCGATCAGGAACCGTCTTGATGAAGCGCCCATAACCCTGCGATTCAAATCCGAGGCTGACCGCGGGCAGCGCAAAGCTCTCGGGAATGAGATTATAACGGACCATGATGCCCGGCGAACGATTCCATTGCAACGAATCTTCCCCGAGAATTTGCGTGCCGCCATAAGAGGCGCCAAACATGAACTGATTGGAAACGCCGACGCTTAAACTCAAAAACGCGCCGCCATTGCCGAAAGCCCGCATGGTGAGATCGAAACCGGCCCGGGGCAATGTCCAAGCGGTCGGGGTATCAATCACCCGGCGAGGTTGCACATCAAGCCCTTGTCCAATAGCCGCCACTGGCAGCAACCAGAGCAGCAACCACAAGACTCTCTTCATAATCTCCCTTCCTTGTTAGACTATTTCATCCCGAACTTTCCTCAAGCTTTATAAACATTCGGGATAACGCGCGGCAACTACTTCATCCTACTGCGTGGGGACTGTAAAAGTTTCCTGCACAAATTTACATTATAATGTCACGAAAGTCAAGAAAAGAATCGTAATAAAATACTGGCGAATTGATAAAACTTTACTTATTTTTAACATGGTAAATAATGAATTGTTGCAAAAACAGGAATGGAGAAAACGCGATGAAACGTTTCGTTATTTTAATACATTTACTGCTCTTGGTCTCCGGCTGCGCCGTGAATAAATCGGCAACGCGCGATACGTTCAAATACGACCGTGCCCGCATCAACGCCACGCGTCGCGTCGTGGTGATGGGTTTCGTCGGCGAGGCCAAACGCGATAAAAGCCGGATTGCGCTACGGCAAATTTTTCAGGAGAAGCTGGCGGAGTTTCGCCGGTTTTATATCGTGCCGGATGACTCGGTGCGACAGGTCGTGCTTGATATGGGGGTGCAGGAAATGCCGCAAGGCTACAACCTTGACGCATTGCGCCGGGTCGCGAAAAAAGTGCGCGCCGACGCCGTGATCTTCGGTGAAAACTATTCCACCCAGGCCACCATTGGACAGAGCAAATACATCTGGGGCGGCAAGGACGTGTTGCCGCATTTTCACGCCGTGCTGGTCACCGCGCCGGGACAGATTATCTGGAAAGGTTGGGCCGAAGGCGAAGCCGGGAAAGAGACCAAGCTTAAAAAAACGCTGACGCTGGGTTTGATCGGCGACGAAGAACAAATTTTAGAGGCTATCGGCAACGCGCTCACCGCGTTAGCAGATTACCTCGTACGCGCCGAGTTGCCCTCCGGCGTCGATACGCATCCGCATGTGGTGCAGCAACAGTAATTCGGCGTGTGCAGTCTGCGGCCGTTGGTTTTAGCTTCGCGCAATTCTATAATCTGGCGCCGACACCAAGCCCTATTCTTCAAGACAAGCAATGCAAGTTTGCTCAAAAAACGCCTTTGCCCTTTTGATTGTACTGCCGTTATTTCTCATTGCGGCCATGCCTGCAAGGCCTCGACAAGCGGCGCCCAAAAAATTCACGGTGATTTATGGCAGCGGCGGGGGCTTCACCGGCATGGCCAACGGCTATATCATCTACAGCGACGGCAAGGTGGAAAAATGGTCCGGCTTATATTTTCGTCGCAGCAAAATTGAAAAACTCGGCACGGCCGCGCCCCAAACGCTGCAACCGCTCCAAAAAGTTTTTGCTACCCTCGCCTTTAAAAAATGGAAATATAAAGACGCCGGCAATATGACGACGCAGATGTGGTGTATTAGCGGCAAAGACACGACAACCATTTCCTGGAAAGGCACGGAGCCGGGCAAGGAAGTGCCTCCGCCGATTCGCGAATTTTACTTAAACTTACAAAGTGCCGTCCAGTCGATTAAAAAATCGTGAGAGGCTGCCGATTTATAAGCAAGATCGCTGGGAAATTTTTTATTGACATTTTGCCTTGTGTAGAGCAGATTAATTGATCGCGATATTGAATTGATTGAGTTGTACCATTTCTGTTGCCTTCCTGGTGTAACAACAAAATCTTTTGAGGAGTGAAATGATGAAAAAGTTTTTAAAAATTTTCGGCGGCATCGTGCTGGCGCTGGTCGTGCTCATTGGCGCCGGTTTGCTTTATTTCATTTCGGCTTTCCCCAAGGTCGGCGCCGCCGCGAATTTGAAAATTGCGGCAACACCCGAAAAAATCGCGCGCGGGAAATATCTGTCTAATCACGTCTCCGTCTGCATTGACTGCCACTCAACCCGCGATTTCAATTTTTATTCCGGGCCGGTGATGCCCGGCACCGAAGGCAAAGGCGGAGCAGAATTTGTAGACGCTGCGGGTACGTTTTACCCGCGCAACATCACCCCGGCGGCGCTTGGCAATTGGACCGATGGCGAGATCATTCGCGCCATCACCTCTGGCGTCGATAAAGACGGGCAGGCGCTGTTTCCGATGATGCCGTATCCAATTTACAATTACCTGGCGCAGGATGACGTCGAAGCGATTGTCGCCTATCTGCGAACTTTGCCGCCGATTCAAAACGACGTGCCTAAATCAAAAATCAACTTCCCATTAAATTTGATCGTGCGAACGATTCCACAACCGTACAATCCGCAACCGCGCCCACCGCTTGCAGACACGCTCGCCTACGGCAAATACATGAGCACGATTTCCGGCTGCCATTTTTGCCACACCCAAGTTGACGATAAAGGCCAACCACTTCCCGGCATGGACTTCGCCGGCGGCATGGAGTTCAAAGATCCGATGCTCGGAACGATGCGCTCCGCCAACATCACACCGGATGAAGACACCGGCATCGGCGCATGGGACAAAGCTTATTTCACTGGGCGTTTCAAAGAATATGCGGATTCGACGAACAGTCATATTCCAGTTGCCAAGGGTGGGGTAAATACAATTATGCCGTGGACGATGTACGCCGGCATGACGGAGGAAGATTTAGGCGCCATTTACAATTATTTGCGGACACAGAAGCCCATCAAGAATGAAGTGGAGAAACATTCCAAGTGATGCGCTGCGCGCCCTGGCTAATTTTTGCACTTTACTTGACCAACATCATCCGCTGCACCAACTGCGACCACATCGCGGTTGGTGCGGAACGGTAACGTAATCGCATCAGAAAAACACCGGTGCCTAAATCTGCGCCGGCACGATTCCTTCCATTCCAAATGATTTCGTAGTTGCCTGCCGGTCGCACACCGGTTGCAATCTCATTTACTTCGCGCCCGAGTGCATCAAAGACAGCGAGTTGAATTTCCGCCGCTTGCGGCAAAGCGAAGTGAACGCGGGTTGCGGCATTAAAGGGGTTGGGATAATTTTGCAACGCAAAAGTTGTGGGCAGTTTTTGGGCTGGTTCATCCCGCTCTGCAGATTTGGCTGCGGTTGCGCTCGCCACGTTGCCGACGATCGAAAAATCGTCAACGGTGAGAACACCATTGATGCCGGTTTTATACGCTGCCAATTCATAATAATAGGACGAGGTCAACGAGTAACCGGGCAAATTGAAGGTTTCGGCATACGTTTCCGTCCAATGGCTTCCGTCCAACGAGGCATCGAAATAAATTTTGCTCTCATCAAAACGCAGCCGCATATAGACGGCGCCGGTGATCACCAGATTGCCGGTGACCTCAAGGCTATTTTCGACGCCATTTTTTTTCCATCCGGCAAACAAGCGATATGGCCCGGAATTGCCGCTGCGATAGGTAGAAAAACGATACCAGTTGTTTTGATCGTAAATGCCGTATCGCGCCGGCGCGCTGAACGTCGGGCACATCCCGAGCGTTCCATCGTTGTTGGGTTTGACGACCTTCACTGAGACCCAAGCATGGCGTGCCGGATAAGCGTTTTTCGTCACCACCCAGCCGCTCTCGCCATTTTGCGACCGCAATTCAAGCGCGTTGCTTTTAACGACGGATTTATTTCCGGCATTTGTACCCTTTTGCCATTTGGTAGTGTTCAAACTGCTGCCCGTGAAATCATCCGTGAAAAGCGTGGTCGCCGGCGTGGACGCGAGGGTGGTAAAAGTAAAATCATCGCTCAATGCAAGATTACCTGCCGCATCTTTGGATTTGACCCGATAATGATAAAGCGTATTGGCCGATAAATTGGCCAAATCAAAGCGGTGGGTCCTGGCGAATTGCGTTTCAGTTGTGGTGGCGCTACCGTAACTCGCCGTCGGACCGTACTCAACTTGCGCGTCGCTGTCTTCGTCGGTTTGCCAGCTAATTTGTGCTCCGCTCATCGTCAAATTTTGTGCGGCAACCTGGCTAATGATTGGCGATTGCGTATCCGGAGTGGCCGCGATACGGTTAATCGTAAAATCATCCGCGGTTAAAATCCCGTTCAAACTGGAATTGTATCCGGAGAGTTCGTAATAAAACGGCGAGTCCAGCGTGTAGCCGGGTAAATTAAAAGTCTCATTGTAAGTATCCGTCCAATTTACGCCATCCAGCGAAGCCTCGAAGTGAATTTTATTGTCGTCAAAACGCAAGCGCAAATAAGCCGCTCCGTTGAGCACCAGGTTGCCGGTGACATCCAATCCATTATTGACGCCGTTTTTCTTCCACTCCGCATATAAACGATACAGGCCGGTATGATTGCTGCGATATGTATAAAACCGGTACCAATTGTTTTGATCATAAAGGCCGTACTTCGATGATAAATTATAGGTCGGACTGATTCCCAGATTGCCGTCATCATTGGGCCGGTGCAATTTTACCGACACCGCGGTTTGCCGCGCCGCCCACGCCTGGCGCGTGATCACCCAGCCGCTCTCCGAGCCTTGCGATTTTAAATCAAGCGCAGCATTGGTGACAGTTGCTTGATTAGAGGTATTCGCGCCTTTCAACCATTTATTGTTATCAAGATTGCCCGCATTGAAATCATCGGCAAACAGTGCATTGGCTGAGGCGGCCGTCGAAAAGGTAAAATCGCCACTCACGGCGGGATTGCCCGCGCCGTCTTTGGATTTGACCCGATAATGATATATGGTGTTGGGTTGTAGATCAGTCAGCGCTACAACATGCGCCACAGTTAAGGTGGAAACGAGTGGTGAAAGTGTGCTATAATTCGATGTCAGTCCGTACTCCACTTGCGTATCCGCCGGCTCATCGGTTTGCCAGAAAAGTTGCGCACCCGTTGTTGTGATATTTTGCGCCGCAATTGCGCTGAGTTGTGGTGACTGAGTATCCGCGCCGGTTTTCACGCGCTCAATAGAAAAATCATCTACAACCAAGCTACCCTTGGCGCTCGTATAGTATCCGGAAAATTCGTAATGAAACTTTGAATCGAGCGTATACCCCGGCAAAGTAAACGGTTCGACATAAACAGTTGTCCATGCCATGCCATCGAAAGAAACTTCAAAATGAATCAAACTGTCGTCGCCGCGCAAACGCAGATAAACCGCGCCAGTGATGGTGAGATCACCCGTAACATCGATGCCATTCTCCACCCCATTTTTCTTCCAGGCCACAAAGAGGCGATACGGTCCGCTGCCGCCGTTGCGATACACATAAAAACGATACCAGTTGGGTTGATCATAGATGCCATAAGCCGAAGCGAGATTGTAAGTCGGACTGAGGCCAAGATTGCCGTCGCCGTTCGGCTGCACAACCCTGCAAGCCACAGTCATATTTCTCGCCGCATACGCATTGCGTGTGACAACCCAACCGCTTTCGACGCCGTTGGCTTTTAGCTCCAACCCATTGCCGGTAACCCCGGCCCAATTGCCGCCGTTATTGCCCCGCAACCATTTATTCTCGTCCAAGACACCGTCATTGAAATGATCCGTAAAAAGAACATCGCCGGGTTGCGAATGGAGTTGATAGGCGTTGAATAATTCATTGGCCATTACCGTATAGCCGGCATCGTTCGGATGTAAATTATCTGCCAGTAAATTCGTTTTCCAATTGGGATCCGCTTTAAACCGTGCCGCAACATCGACCAGATAAATTTTGTAGCCGGCAGCCGTTTGCGTATAAACCAAATCCGGCAATAGGGCATTGAGGGCGTCGGTGGTCGCTTGGAGCGTCGTGTTATCTTTACGCGGCAGAACCGTGCAAAGATAAATTGCCATATCACGATTCGCTTGAAAAATATTCTCAAGCACGCGCTGGATGGCATCGCGGACTTGCGGCGCACTTTCGCCGTAAGAGACATTGTTGGTGCCGATTTCTAAAAGTATCACGTGGGCGGGGTTATTGGCGAGGTAAGTTTGCACATTAAGCTGATCAGCGAGAAAGCCGGGATGGCCTTCGTGGTCAAGATCAGGAAAGCCGGCGCCATAACGTAAGCCGCCGACAAAATCGAAAGCGATACCGGCGTTTTGCAATAAGTAAAACAAATCGTGCCGATAGCCGCCATCATGAGAAGAGCCGGTGCCTTCGGTGATTGAATTGCCCAGCGGCATAAGGCGAACCTGTGCCAGCAGGGCTGCCGGCACAGTCAGGGTGGTGCAAAACAAAAAAATAGAAAAATACTTTGCCAGATTTTTTTTCTTCACGGGACTCGCTCCTCACTGCGCCAAATTTAAATCGTCGTACTTTATTCCACCATTGTCAAAGCTCATGTTGCAAGTAGAATGCTGCCGCCATCGTAAAGCGCGCTTTTTAAAAATCAGCACGGCAAACCAAAGCTTGTCACTCTGTATGAGTGTAGATGTTAAAGAGAAGAGTTTTTACTTCGCCAACAGCATCCGTTGCACCTGTCGCGTTGCGCCCGCTTGCAAAACGGCGAAATACACGCCGCTCGGCAATTTCTTCGCCTGAAACGTCACCCGATAATGGCCGCGCTCTTGCATGCCCTCCGCCAGCGTCGCGACCACCTGGCCGGCGATATTAATCACCTTCAAAGTCACATGCGTGGCTTGCGGCAACGCGTAAGCAATCGTGGTCGACGGATTGAACGGATTCGGATAATTTTGCGCCAGTGTCAAGGTTGACGGAATTTCTGTAGCAGCATTCAGCGCTACGCCGTCGCGACGTTTCGTCAAGTTGAAATAAGCTTCCAGTTCCGTCACGCGATAGTTGGCTTTATTATTTTTGCGCATGTACAACCGGAGATATCGCGCGGAGATTGCGGTAAAAGTCACTTCCTGCGTGCCGAGGGTACCGGCGTTATTGGTGTGAACCGTCGTCCAACTCACGCCATCTTCGGAAACCTGCACGTCATATTCTTTGGCAAAATAGGTTTGCTGCCATTTAATGATCACCCGATCTACCAAAATAGGCGCGTTCGGTGTTAGTTGCACGCGCAACCAGTTGTGCGGAGCGGTCGGGCTGATGGTGGCGCTTTGCCAAAAAGTATTAAGATCGCCGTCAACCGCGCGGCTGGCGGCGCTCGTGGCCTCCGTGCTGGAAGCAAGCACCGGTTGATTGAGCGTCAAATTGGTAACATCTGAAGGCGTTGCGCTCACTGCATTGGAAAATTCCGAATTGCCGCCGATATTGAACGCGTGCACGCGATAAGTATGGGTCACTTCTGCCGTCAATCCGGTATCGGCATAGCTGGTTGCATTGGCGCCGAGCACCGCAATTTGAACAAAAGCGCTATCGATATTACGTTCAATTCGAAACCCGTCTTCATCGTCGGCATTGTCCTGCCAGGTCAAATTAATTACACTGCTTCCTGCCACCGTCGCGGTTAAATTCACCGGCGCCGCCGGTGGATCGGGCAGCGTCGTCGCATTAGCTTCGAGTGAGTACTCTGAGTTTCCGCCGGTGTTGAACGCAAAAATCCGATAAATATATGTCGTCTGCTCCACTAAGGTTGTATCGGAATAACTGGGGAGATCCGCCGCAGAACTTCCCACTTGTTCAAAGATGCCTTCGAGATTTCTGCGCTCAATCGCAAAACCGACTTCATTATCGGAGTTATCAGACCACGCCAGGTCGATTTGCCGATTACTGATGACGGTCAAGGTAAGGCCGTTCGGAGTGACCGGCGGGTTGGGCAGCGTCAAGGTGCTTGTTTCGTTGGAATAATTCGAATGGCCGCCGGTATTGAAGGCGCGCAGGCGATAAAAGTATTCAGTATTCGCGGCGAGATTGGAGTCGGCATACGCACTCACATTAGCGCCGACCGTTGCCACCTCGACATACACGTCATTGGTAATTTTGCGCTCGATTTTAAAGCCGGTTTCATTGCTCGAGCTATCGGTCCAGGTCAGCGCAATTTTATGATTGGTCACCGGCTCGGCGCTTAAACTGCCAGGAGCAATCGGCAACGTGACAGTGCTGGCTTCGCTGGAATAATTCGAATGGCCGCCGGCATTAAACGCCCGCAGCCGGTAAAAATACGTCGTATTTACCGCGAGGCCGTTGTCACTAAAATTTTCCACGTTCGCTGCTACGCTCGCGATTTGCACATACCCCCCCGCCGCGCCGATTTTGCGTTCAATTTTAAAACCGGCCTCATTGAACGAACGATCAGCCCACACCAGATCAATCTTCGTATTACTCGCGGCTGTAGCCCGCAAGCTGTCCGGCGCCGCCGGCGGATTGGGCAGCGTTTTGGCACTCGCTTCATTCGAATAATTCGAGAAACCGCCGGTATTGATGGCGCGCACGCGATAAAAAAATGTCGTATTGCCGCTCAATCCGACCGAATCGGTAAAAGTTTTTACATTAATAGTCGTGGTCGCAATCTCCGCATAAACGCCACCGGTAATTTTTCGTTCAATTTTAAAACCTGTCTCATTATCCGAACTATCCGTCCATGCAAGATTGAGTTTTGCGTGGCTTACCGTCGTAGCAACCAAACCGCCCGGTCCGCGCGGCAACGTGACGCCTTTCACTTCATTGGAATATCCGGAATTGCCGCCGGCGTTGAACGCCCGCACGCGATAAAAATACGGGCTGAATGTGCTCAAACCTTTATCCAGATAGCTAATCGCATTCGCGCTCGTCGCCGCAATCACTGTGTAAACCCCGGTTGCCCCGATTTTACGCTCAACGCGAAAGCCGCTTTCATTGCCGGAATTATCCGTCCATGTCAGATTAATCTGCGAGAGGCTCACGGCCGTCACGGTTAAACTGCTCGGCGCTGCCGGTGGATTCGGCAAGGTTTTCGCGTTTGCCTCGGCGCCATAGGCGGAATGACCACCAGTATTGAACGCACGAATCCGATAAAAATAAATCGTATTCGCGATCAACGTTGAATCGCTGAACGCGTTCACATTCGTCCCGTCTTGGGCGATTTGCGCATACGTGCCGGTCGACGTT
>CAYUVM010000090.1:0-11152 GCA_964447935.1 uncultured Cytophagia bacterium
AGTGGCAGGATGGTGCCGTAGGCGCAGATGATGTCTTTAATCCATTTTATTTTATCGCCAATGCCTTCGATATTATGAATATTGGTTTCTTCCTGTTTGTTGATGGCTTTCATCTCTTCGGAAGTTTCCCAGCCGAAAATCCGCTGTCCCCAACTCACTTCTTCACCGATGATAAAAAAGAGGCCAAGACATAACACCATGTACATCGCGGCGAAAAGCTTGGCGCCGGCTTTCCAGAGGCGGCTAATCACCGGAAAAGTTAAAACCCACGCCAGCGTAAAAAAGAGCACCTGAAAATTTTCCGCGATGCCATCTTCGCCGGTGAACGCTTTATAGGTCTCCTTGCCCAGCAATGCGCTTGCCGCGCCCGCAAGCATGGCGAGAGCCGGCAGAATCAAACTAAAGAATAGCATTGCGCCAGTGGATAGTTTCCATGCCCGCGCGCCGCGCGCCAAAAGGCTTTTTACCGATAGACCAGCGCTTTCAGCTTCGATCGCGGGTTGCGACGCGGCGATAGAACTGGATGCCTGTTTCATAACCTGTCCTCGAGATAAAAGTGTAATAATTAAACGTCGCCGTACTTTCGTGGCCCTGCTTTCACGCATGGCAAAAGCGGGGCGAATCGGCATCCAGCCAGGTCACGCATTCAACTCCTGACGAAGTGGCGACAAGGTTTTTAAAGCGTAAAACGTATGTGTAAAACTAAATCATTTTGTCAGCCATCATTTTGCCGTTTGTGTTTTTTTCAACCACCGGCCGGCGTCCGCCCTTTTTTTGATAATGCTGCATGATTCTTTCCGTGACAGTGGCAAAAACTTTTTCCAACGGCTGGGTGGCGTCGATTTGATAAAAATTCGAGGTTTTTTTGCCCTGGGCAATGAATGCCTGGCGGCGCGAATCGAGCCATTCCAGGGTAAATTCGCCTTTGCGCGCGAACAGCACTTCGGCGGGCGCGTCGAGATAAATCACCATATCCGGCGCCGGATAAACTTTCGCCAAAAACCAGCGATGCAACCAATCGGTGAAAGGAATTTTTTCGCCGGGCAATTTGACTTTATCCAATTCAAAATCAAATTTATAGTGCCGATCGTAAACCACGATTTGGCCTTGACGGCGATAATTCCACGAGAGATATTGGCGATACCATTCTTCCGCCAGACGATTCGTGAGCCGCAGCATCGCGCGCAGGCCGGATTTTTTGTGTTTGCCATTTTTGCGATTCGGCGGCACGACATTCTTCGCAACGACGACGCCTTTTTTCTTGCGGCGCAGGCGCTTAAAATATTCGACGATACGCGTCGTCGGCAACGCGATATTGCTGGACTCGACACTAACGCCCATGTATAAATATTTGATCGGCACCGGAAAGGATTTTTCGATCATGCGGGCAATAGTGGTTTTGCCCGCGCCATCGGGGCCGATCAGGGCAACGGAAATCATAGGCTTTCTATGTGAATGATTCTGAATTTTGCAAAAAAAACAACTGCTTTGAAAAATGTCATTCTGGAAAAATCTTGCTTCATACCAGCCCCATGCCTGCAATTAAACAGGACTCCGACGGAATGACAATACTATAATTTGTTTTGTCCATTCGTTCCAATCGCGGCAAAGCACATTTCTTCCAGCTTCGCAGCGCTGCTGGCCCAGACAAAATGGCTTTCGACAAAACGCCGGCCGTCGCGCGCCAATCGTTCGCGCTGTTCTTTTTGACCAAGCAGCGCAACGATGCTTTCCGCAAATTTTTCTTCACCATCGGCAACGATGACGGGCGGCGTGCCGGCGCCATCCACCCGCAGGCCGGCTTCGGCCAACGAGGTGGTGATGACGGGTATTTCCATCGACATGGCTTCGAGAATTTTATTTTGAATGCCGGAGCCGTAGCGCAGCGGCGCAACAAACACGCTGGCGCGTTCGAGATAAGTGCGCACATCCTCGACGAAACCGGTGACGGTGACACCGGGAAATTGTTTTGCCTTCTCTTGTAACGCCGGTGCCGGGTCGCGCCCGATGAGGAGAATTTCCAAATTCGGAATTTGACGACGAACCAACGGCGCAATTTTGTCGAGCAAAAAAATTGCAGCGTCTTCGTTCGGCGCATAATTCATGACGCCGGTGAACGCGAGACAATGCGGACGAGGCTTATTGGTTTTGCGCGTCCAGTACCGATGATCGACGCCGATGGGCACGACGCGGCCGCGCTCTTCCGCGCCAAGCACGGCTTCGCGGTCGCGCCAGGAAACGAACGCCACATGCGGCGTTTTTGCGATCATGCGATCTTCAATTTGCTTGATTTGGCGATACCGCAGCGAATACCACAACCGCTTGGCGGGGCTGGCATAGTCCATTTTGTTTTGATAGCGCATCGAGGTGGCATCGCAAAAATCCACCACCAACGGCCGGTCATTCCAGTCTTCGATTACGGAAAAAATACTTTTGCCGTGAAAAAGCACAACATCGAATGCGCCTTTTTTTACGATTTGCCCAAAGGCTTTCTTCATCTGCTCAATGCCGGTACGGCGCTGCAAAACTCGCTTGACTTTCTTGCCCACTACCGGCACATGGCCAACGGCAGTCGCGGTTGACGAGTTCGACTTGCCGTTGGCGCTGAAAATTTCAATACGCTCGGTATACGCCGTCATCTCGCGCAGCGGCGCTTCGGCGACTTCACAGTTGGAGAGCGCCATCAAGGTGATTTTATGCCGCTGCGACAATTCCTTAATAAAATGATAACACCGCGTCGGGCCGCGCATGGCTGGATGTTGAAACGACGGGGTGACATACAAAATTTTCATATCCGTGACGATAAAGCAATTTATGTTCAGCTAAAACTTTTAACCGAAGCATTTGGCGCGAGATTGTTATTTGGGGTCAAACCGGCCACTCGCATTGTCCCTGGCCTGCCATAGCAAGACACCATTAAAGGCGCACGGCACAACGAGCGCAGCCAATCCATGGCAAGAGTTTGTGCGTGATAACTACATGGTTATTCGTACCCACAACGGCGAGTTGTTGCAGAAATTGCCAAGGCAAACAAAACGCCGCTTATTCCATTTTTGAGGAACACACGGCGTTTAAATTTTAAATCGGTTCGGTGAAAAATACGAACATGAAGACACTAAAACACTGTGAACTTATTTAGTTATGGTGAACGGTCCTGAACCATGACACTCTACCTTCCTTATTTCAACAACGTGAGCCGACGCACCAGCCTCGTCTCGCCAGCCTGCAAAACCGTGAAATAGTTTCCGCTCGGCAAGTGGCCGGCATTGAACAAAATCTCGTGATGGCCGGCGGGTTGTTCGCTGTCAACTAGCGTAGTCACGAGTTGGCCAGTAAGGTTATAAACTTTGAGGGTAATGCGCGCGGCGTTTGGTAAGCCGTACGCAATGGCCGTCGTTGGATTAAAGGGGTTGGGATAATTTTGTGCAAGATAAAACGCCGAAGGCATTTCAACCGGCTGCGCTGTTTTCACGGCGCGGCCTTGTTTGCTCAACGGCGCTTCCGGCCTAATTTCCACCGCAATCGCCACCCAATCCACCGCGCCGCTGAAACTGCCGTTGACGGTGGCAGCGCCTGCTGTCGCAATGTGTCGATCCTCCAACGCCACCGTGGTGTTGAGGTTGCCGCCGACCTGTTGCAATTCCGCGCGCTCAGTATAGCCAGCGCCTGGTGTATGCGCGCGCGCTTTCAGTGCAACGGCATTGTAAATCAACGCGCCATTCATTGTGGTGGTGAGATTAAATGCGTAGGCATTGTTATCGGCGCCGCCGCTGCAAGTGGCGCTTCCATTCAAACCGACCGTATTCGCCGCAACGATATTGCCGAGCGGCGAGCTAATATTTACGCCGGAGTAGCGCGACACGGTGATCACGGCTGTGCCCGGAGCGCTTGCAAAGATCGCTTGCACCGAGTCATCGCGGCTCGGCTCGCCTTGGGCCATCCAAACTTCAATACCGGTAGTGTTGCGGCCGGCGCATTTGGTGCGCACCAGTGTCCAATTCAAGCCGAGACCGACGACACTATTCACCTTCACTTTGGGCCGCATTGAAATTGCCGCAAGATAAATGTGGTCGCTCACGCCGGTCACTAAAGCCGAAGTTTTCACCAGCGTCGAACTAACCGAGCTGCCAGTTTGCGTTTCTTCATGTACGATGGAGCCATTGGCGATAAAATTTGCCGTGACGGTTTTGCTGCTGTCGATCAACACCGCCGCCGGGTTGTTCAATCCGCTCACCGCGCCGCTCCAGCCATTGAATTGAAATCCCGCCGCCGGAATCGCGGTCAATGTTACCAATGTACCTTGGTGGTAAACTCCACCCGGTGGGTTCAACGTCACGTTGCCGGAGCCGGACGTGTTCACCGTCAACGTATATTGCGCCACCACGCGCGGCTTGATCTCCAACGCCACCATCGCCCAATCCACCGCGCCGCCGAAGCTGCCTTTAACGGCGACGACGCCCGGCGAAGCGGCGGTTTTGTCTTCCACCGCCAGCCCGCTGGTGTTCGTGCTGTGCGCTTGCCGCACTTCGGCGCGTTCGGTGTAACCGGCGCCCGGCGTATGCGTGCGGGCTTTTATCGCGGCAGCGCCGTAAAGCATGGCGCCATTCAACGTTGTGGTGAGATTGAATGAATAATTGCCATTATCAACGCCGCCAGAGCACGCGCCGCTCCCATTGGCGCCATTGGTGTTACCCGCGAGCGAATTGCCAATCGGATTTGAGGTCGCCGTGCCCGAATAATGTGAGACCACGATCACTGCGGTGCTTGGCGCGCTGCCAAAGTTCGCCGTCACCACGCCGCTGCCAGTGGGCGTGCCTTGCGCCATCCACACCTCAATCGCTGTGGTGTTGCGCCCGGCGCATTTCGCCCGCACCAAATTCCAATTCAACCCAAGCCCGGTGACGGAAGTCACGCTGACCTTTGGTCGCATTGAAATCGCCGCAAGATAAAGGTGATTGTTGGCGGCAGTCAGATGGCCCAACGTCGCCACGGTTGTTGCATTCGAGGCGCCGCCGATTCGCGTTTCCACGTGGGTCACGGCGCCAGGCACTTGTGCAAACGTTGCAGTGACAGTTTTATTCCCATCCATCGTCAGTGAATCCAACGATGAAACGCCGCTCAAATCGCCGCTCCAGCCGGTGAACTCATAATCTTGCGCGGGCGTTGCCGTCAAGTGGACTTTTGTATTTTCGTTATAAACGCCGCCGGCCGGACTGAGCGTCACTGTGCCTGAGCCGATTTTATTGGCCGTCAAATTGTATTGTGGCGGCGGCAACGCGGTGAACGTCGCCGTCACGGTTTTATTTTCGTTCATCGTCAGCGAGTCGAGCGTTGCGGTTCCGCTCAAATCGCCGCTCCAGCCGCTGAATTGAAATCCCGTTGCCGGTGCGGCGGTTAATCGCACCACGGCACCAACATTATAAACGCCGCCGGCCGGATTCAGCGTAATCGTTCCGGAACCAACGGTATTTGTCGTCAATGTCATTTGCGGCGTGAAAATCGCCGTCACCGTTTTATTGCTGGTCATTGTTAGCGCGGCGGGATTCGTTGTCCCGCTCAAATCACCGCTCCAGCCGGTGAATTCGAATCCGGTGGCGGGCGTCGCAGTCAATGTCACAACCGTGCTCGGATTGTATTCGCCGCCCGGTGGATTCAGTGTGACGCTGCCGGCGCCGGTCGTGTTCAAAGTCAATGACAGTTGCGGCCGCATTTCCAACGCGACCACGGCCCAATCGACGCTGCTGCTGAGCGTGCCGTTGAAAAGATTCGTTCCCGCATTCGCAAACGTTTGATCTTCAATCGCCACGGACGCTGCGGTATTGCTCACGCCGCCTTGTAGAATTTCTGCGCGCTCGGTGTAACCCGCGCCCGGTGCATGCGTTTTCGCGCGCATGGCTACAGCCCCGTAAATCACCGCGTTGTTCGCCGTGGTGGTGAGATTGAAAGAATAAAAACTCGTATCTACGCCGCCGGAGCATGCGCCATTCCAACCGTTGGTGTTGCCGGAAATAAAATTGCCGATCGGCGTGACGCTTTCCACGCCGGAGTAGCGCGATACTGCGATAGCGGCATTGTTCGGCGCGCTCGCCAATGTCGCCCGTACCGTGTCGTTGCTCGTTGGGGTGCCGAACGCTTTCCAAACTTCCACATGCGTGGCATTGCGTCCAGAGCATTGCGCTTTCACTAGTGTCCAAGTCAAGCCAAGTCCGGAAATAGAAGTAACGTTAACTTTGGGCCGCGTCGAAATCGCCGCAAGATAAAGCTGACCGGCCACTGCCGTGAGCGGCGTCGCAGCTTTTACGGTTGTCGAACTGGAGGAGCCGCCGGTGCGGGTTTCCTCGTGGATGATTTGCCCGAACGGGCTGGTTGCCGTAAAAATCGCTGTGATACTTTTATCTGAGTTCATTGTGACCGTCACGGGATTGCTCGAGCCGTTCAAGCTGCCGCTCCAACCGGAGAATTGAAAACCGAGCGCCGGTGTTGCGGTCAATGTAACCACGGTTCCCGCCTCATAAATACCGCCGGCCGGCCCAAGTGTGACGTCGCCGAAACCGAACGTGCTTAACGCCAAAGCATAGCGCGCGGTAAAATCCGTCGCGCTAACGCCTGTCCCATTGGTGTTGGTGATACGAATTTTGCCGGTCGTGACGCCAACCGGAACCGTAGCGCGAATTTGGGTGGCGTTATCCACCACAAAACTCGCCGCGCCTAAATTATTGAAGGTAACACTCGACACGCCGCTGAAATAATTTCCAGTCAGCGTCACTTCCGTTCCGGCGGCGCCCTCGGCGGGGCTGAATGAAGTAATGATCGGAATGCCATCGCTCACTTCGATGGTCACATCATCCGTCGTTTGCAATGCGCCATCATCAGCCGTCAGGCGCAAAACGTACATGCCGATGCTGCTGAAGCTCGCCGTGGGGTTGAGTGCATTGGCATTGGAAAAAATCACCGTACCCGGGCCGCTGATTTTACTCCACATCGTGGTAAGCGTTCCCGGTGAAATAGGATCGCCGTCATCGCTCGCCCCACCAGTCAACGCTGCGCTTTGCGGAAAAATAATGGTTTGGTCCGGTCCGGCATTCACGCACGGCGGCCTATTGACGATCGTTTGGCTCGTCCACGGATTGCGTTTTAAAACAAACGCGGTGGCTGGCGAGGTTATATCCATCGTGACGGTGACCTCGACGGGATCTTCAGCCGAACCGTTTTCAATTTGCACGCGAAAAATATTCGGTTCGGGAAAAGGATAGCCCGTGCTCCAGGCGTGGCCGTGGCCGTGTAGAAACAGCACTGGCTTGCCAAACGCCGCGGCGGCCTGACGAAACGGTGTTGAAAAAACCGTGCTCTTGTCCGGTCCGATGTGTGACAAAATCACCGCAGCGCGCACTTGCGTCCCATTCGCTTCCAACTGTTCGGTAATCCAATCCGCGTTGAGCTGATACGGGCTGGCGCCGCCGACCATGTTGATGCCGACGAACAACACGCCATCTTTGATAAACGCCCAATTCTCCGGACGCGCGGTTTGATGCACGGTCGGCGTCGCGCCGCAAAAATTCTGTTCGTAGTTGAGGAAGTATTGCTTCCACTTGGTCAGACTCACGGCCGGCGTATCGCAATCAATGGTTTCATTATCGCCCGGAATGGTGTAAACGGGAACGGCGAGACTTTTCATCATGTCGGCGATGGTCGCGTAATGCGTGTTGTCACACGGTTCGCCACCGAGGAAAATATCGCCGAGATGGACAAAAAATGCGGAAGGACTGTATTTATTATGATTGGCGAGCTGTTGTTGAAACGTTGCCGTCTCGGTGGAATTATACGGCACGTCGCCGGTGGCGGAAAAAGTAATCTCTTGGCCTTGCGCCCACGCCGATGAACCCAAAGCAAGCCAGCACGCGAAGGCGCAAAGGCGCAAAGATCGCGTCAAGAAAAATTTTTTATTCTGGAGGCTACGGTTTGATTGAACCCGCTCCAATATTCCCAAAACTAAAACTGCCCTCACGGCTCGAAATCTTCGTCCTAAATTATTCATAACTCTTCTCACCGTTAATTCTGCAAAGTCCCTTTTTCTTTTTTAGCGCTCATTTCCACCCACTTGTTCAGAGCTTAATCCCTGCTTTCCATCCGTTCATGCGCCGTTAATCAACGTCAGGCTGAAACTTGCCATTCCGTTTCGGCTTCGAATTCACTGAGAGGCTGTTAAAAAATAAAATTCACAGATTTGTAGTCCCGCCCCCCTGTGGGGCGTTTTCTGAGTATAGCTATTATCGGCTTCGACAGCAGCCCACAAGGGGCTGGGACTACGAAAAACGGAAAGTTTATTTCTTAACGGGCCCTGACCTCGGATCTTATTTCATCAACACGATTCGCCGCACCAATTTCGTCTCACCGGCTTGCAATACGGTGAAATAATTTCCGCTTGGCAAGGTGGTTGCGTCAAAGATCACTTCATGCTGGCCGGCTGGTTGCGAACCTTCAACCAGCGTGGCAACCAACTGTCCCGTGAGATTATAAACGTTGAGCGTCACGCGTATTTCCTGCGGCAGCGAATAAGCAATGACGGTCGTCGGATTAAACGGATTCGGATAATTTTGTAACAACGTCAAATCTTTCGGCGCAGTGGAATTCACGCGGGCTTTGGTCAATTCGGCACCGATGGAGAGACTCGCTGCCAACGGTTTGATGGCAACTGCAATGACGGCCCAATCCGTCGCGCCGCTAAAAGCGCCGCTAACCGTGGTCGCACTCGCCAGCGGAATGATTTTATCGGTCACCGCCATGGCCGCGACATTGCTATTTGTTCCCTGCTTGATTTCCGCGCGTTCGGTCGAGCCAGCCGACGGTGTGTGGGTTTTATTGCGCAAGCCGGCGACGCCGTAAACCGTTTCACCTGCATCGGTGGTGGTTAGATTAAACGAATAGGAAGCATTATCAACGCCACTGGTGCAAGTTCCATTCACGCCTTTAGTATTACCGGCCATTGCCGTACTCAGTGGGGTCACCGTCGAAGCGCCGGAATAACGCGACACTGCGATGACCGCATTAGTCGCGGTTGCGGCAAGTGCAGCAGTAACCACGCCAGCCGCAGTTGGCGTGCCTTGCGCCATCCACAGTTCGACGCCGAGATTATTGCGGCCGGAGCATTGCGCTTTCACTTGTTTCCAGTTTAATCCGAGGCCGGCCACGGCATTCACTTTAATTTTCGGCCGCGTGGTGATGGCGGCCAAATAAAGATAATTGGCCTCGCCACTGAGGCTTGCCGCCGTCGCGACGGTTGACCCAAAGCTCGATCCGCCGGTTTGCGTTTCTTCATGCACAACGCGCACCGCCGTAAAATTGGCGGTCGCATTCTTGTTGGCATTCATCACAAACGCCAAGGGGTTGGCGGTGCCGCTTAAATCGCCACTCCAACCCAGAAACTGCTGGCCGCTGTCCGGCGTTGCAATCAAAGTCACCACCGTACCGTTTTCATACAAGCCGGAGGGCGGAAAGAGCGTCACTTTTCCGGCGCCGGCTACCTCCACATTCAAATTATAAATGGGCTTGAACGTCGCGGTAATATTTTTATTGGCGTTGATTGTCAAGCTGGCCGGATTGGTTGCGCCACTCAAGCCATTGCTCCAACCGGTAAATTTGAATCCCGCCGCGGGTTTTGCCGTTAATGTGACGGTCGTGCCAGCAGCATAAACACCGCCGGGCGGATTTAGTGTGACGGTACCCGAACCTATCGGCGTAACGGTTAACGTAAAATTGCCACTCTTCACAAAATTGGCGATTACATTTTTATTGGCGTTCATCACCAGCGTATCAGGATTTTTTGTGCCGCTTAAACTGCCGCTCCAGCCGCTAAACGAGTAATCCGCAAAGGAAATCGCGGTCAATTTGATCACGGCCAAACTGTCTTTATTGAAACCGAGCGCTTGAATTTCGATATCACCGTTGTTATCGGTTTTCGTCAGCGCATACTTCGAACCATAAAGCCAATCCGTCCAGCCGGCATTTTTTCCCGGTGGCGCCGGCATCGGCGCCGGAAAAGCAGCGCCATAAAAATGATTAACGATATGCGGCAGCCATTCGTCATCGCCGTCCGCCGGGTAATCCGCTTCTTGATATAACCATTGCATGGCGCGCCGCAGTGCTTGATTTTCCCAGTTCCACACGTCATAGCCGGCGCGATGGAGAATCGTTGCCTGCATCAACGCGCCCTGCAAGGCGCCATACACATAATTCTCCGGCACCGGCGGCCAGGTAAACGGCCCGGCCCGGCGTTGATCATCCGGCAAGACGCCATCAACCGAATGGCCCTGAATCATCGCGCCCATCGGATTGATACCAACCGGCGCCGCGGGATTGGATTGCCACCACAACTCGTTGAGTGAATAGGAAAAATCCGCATAGGTGTTGCGATCGCCGAGCCAGCCTTTGAAGACCCGCGCGGTGCGCTCCAACTCGGTGGCGTCACCGAGATAACGCGCAATTGCCGCGCGCGTGGCGCCGCAATGCAAACCCCAGTTATTCGGGCGGCTCTCATTGGAAGAACGCAACGTCTGTGTGCCGATATTTTTGGTGAGCAGTGTGCGCAGCCAGGTGCGGAACGTCGCATCGTCGCTGGCCGGTAATTTCACGAGATCGGCGGCAAGCACATACGCGAGCAACTCGCGGCCCAGCGCGAGGGTTTCCGTGCCTTCGGTGCCGATAGCCTGCATGCATGCCGTGATCACCGCCTGCCGGTAAATTTCATTGCCGTTGCGCGCATAAACCAGGGCCTTCGCCAGAATCGCCACGTTCACGGAGTCTTCAAGGTCTGCAAGATTCGGCTTGCCAATCGGCTCGTCGGCCCCAGCTTTCAAATTATTCCACGCCAATCCGGTTGCCGGCAACTTGCTGATTTCCGTTGCACTTGTCCAAATCCCAGCGGCAAAGCGCGGCACCGGTTGCGGCGAAAATGTAGCCGTCAAAATTTTGTTGCCGTTCACCATCAACGTCTCGATGCTTTTCCAGCCTTTGAATCCGCCGGAATAGCCGCTAAACACATATCCCGGCTCCGGGGTGGCGACCAAGGTCACCATCGTCCCGTTGAAATACAAACCCCCCGGCGGACTCAGTGTGATGTTGCCGGCGCCGTTGACATTTACCGTGACCGTAAATT